>JAEXYZ010000096.1 GCA_023405135.1 Bacillota bacterium
AACATAAAAAGCGTGAGGGAGCCAAAAGGCGACTACTTCCTATAGGAAAACCAACAGATCCTCCAGCTGTCCGGATCAACTGGAAATTCTATCGGAAAGAGCTCTTACTACTAATATACGAGGAGTATGAAAATGAAGTTTTTAAAAAATTTAAAAGTATTAAATAAACTAATCTTACTAATTGTTTTATTTACATTATCAATTTTATCAATAGCATATGTAAGTATTACTGGCCTTTCAAATACTGTAGAAAGTTCTGATACAATATATAACGAACAACTTATTCCAAATCAATTATTTAGTGAAATAAGTATAAACAATCGTTCTATTAATTCTAATTTGTTAGAATTAATGATTACTGAAGAAACAGCTCGTAATGAATATCTAAATAATAATATTGAGAAAAATATTCAAGAAACGTCTACTTTATTAGATCAATTAACTTCTATGTCGCTAAATAGTGAAATAGAAAAAAATTAAATACACTTAAGTCCCTCGATGGAGAATTAAACGTTGCTAGAGAAAAGGTTAGAGAATTAGCAATGAAAAATGAAAATAAAGCTGCATACGAAATTTTCCAAAAGGATATTGAATCAAAACGAGTAATGATTAATGAACTTCTAGATAGTATTGAAGATTTAAATTCAGAACAAGCAAAGAAAGTATATGATTCTGCTCTAACATCAGCTAATCATGCACAAAAATTTGTAGTATTTACAATAATTTTATCTTTAGTTTTAACGATTGCAGTTGGAATTTTAATTTCAAGATTCATTACAGTTCCGATTAAAAACATGCAAAAATTATTAGAGCTTGTTGAAAACGGTGATTTTACTGCTAAAGGCGATTATCAATCAAAAGATGAAATTGGGCAATTAAATAGCTCATTAAATAAAATGATTGAAGGGGTTAATAACGTTATTAGAACCGTGGCTGATACATCAGATCAAGTTGCGGCTGCTTCAGAAGAGCTAAGTGCTAGTGCTGAACCAAAGTACAAGCGCTAGTGAACATATATCTTCCACTTCTCAGGAACTTGTTATTGGAGCTGAAAATCAAGTAGAAAGTATAAAAGAAAGTACGAATGTTATTGAGAAAATAAATCTTGAAACACAACAAATTTTTGAAATTACTGAGAAAGTATCAAATACAGTAAATCAAGCAACTCAGTTATCTTCTGAAGGAAGAAATGTAATGAACAAAGTAAATGACCAAATGGAATTTATTAATGGTACAGTTGCGTCATTAGTTGCCTCTTTTAGTGATCTTTCCGACCGTTCAAGGGAAATTGGTAAAATAATCGAAGTAATTACTAATATTTCTGCTCACACGAACTTGCTTGCACTAAATGCAGCGATAGAGGCAGCAACAGCAGGAGAACATGGGAAAGGTTTTGCAGTCGTTGCAGATGAAGTGAGAAAGCTTGCAGAAGAATCGGCTCAGTCTGCTGAACAAATTTCTCTATTAGTTGCATCTATACAGCAAGATACAGACGAAACAATGAAGACTGTAAATGAAGCTACTACTGAAGTTAAAGAAGGTATGGTTGTTGTTAAAGATGCTGGTAATACATTTACTCAGATTGAAACTGTTGTAAAAGAAGTAGCTCCTCAAATTGAGGATATTATTGAAACAGTTCAAAAGCTTCTAGCTGGTACCGATCAAGTAAAACAATCAATTATGGAAGTGAATGAGGTTGCACAAGAGACTGCAGCTAGTACACAGTCAGTAACTGCTGCAACGCAAGAACAATTAGCTTCTATGGAAGAAATTGCATCATCATCACAAGCGCTTGCTAAATTAGCAGAAAATCTACAAATGCTTATTAGAAAGTTTAAAATTTAATTGTACGTATAAGGGCAGACTAAAAATCATTTTAGCTGCCCTTTATATATTTTTCTAAATTCATATTTAAGGAATTAATGGGTGATAATATTTATTAGGAAGGTAGTTATTGGGAATACCCTGACCCAGATGCTAATATTATTGAACAATATCATGAAATGACTATTTATACAGGTGAAACAAACGAGCAACAATTAAAAGAAATGTTAAGTAAAGGTACTATTAATGTTACTTGGAAAGAAAATGGCGATGTAAAAAGTGAAAAACATACCATTGATGAATTTGTTAAATTTATAAATAGTAAAATTATATGTCAAAATCTAATTAAAACCACCAGAAATGTTACTGGTGGTTTTAATTTTAACTAAATGTCTTATCATTGTTATTAAATTGCAATCTATATATGATATGATTTTGATATAAATATCTTATATAAATCGTTAAAGGTAAGCCATAAAGCTGTAAAATTAATAGATGAATTTACTAATTAAGGTTAAATTAAGATACATATATACATATAATTACATTATAATAAAAAAGCTATGTCCATAGAAAAGAGTGAGTATATTGAATTGGTTTAAAAAACAACTAAATAAATTGTTTGATAGTGAAATAGATGATGAAAATTATTATGAAGATATAAATGAAGAGACAGAAAACTCCCATCTATATATAAATGAAGATAGTAATCGTGATCAACAGAATATTGCAAAGCGATCTAGCTTTCGTTTTCCACTTATTGCAGATGATGAGTTAGATTTATCAAAACCAGCACAACCTCCAAGTGATTTTGGCAAAAATGAATTTTCAAATGATAGATATGTTGAAGATTCAATTTATAGACCGAAAAACTTTTATCAACCAAATGCCATTTCGAAAGTATATGAGGTTGAGGTTTCTGGAATTCGGGAACTTTTAGAAAAGCGACAACGAATTAAAGGCTATTCTAATGTATTAAATCACAGTCCAACTAAAATTCGAAAAGTGGAGAAGCTGAGACAGGAAGAGATAGTAAAAAAGGAAATTATTAAACGACATAGACATACTATTGAAGTTAATGAAGAAAATAGTCCTCAGATGAATAAGCGAAGATTTATACCGACAGACGTACCTTCACCTGTCTACGGATATAAAAAGCCAAGTAATATAAATGAACTGTTAGTAAAAAAACAGGATCAAGATCAGCAACAAATGTTGAAGCAATTTAAAGAAAATGATCCTTCAATTGAAGCGGTTATTAGAAACGATGATAATGCAACTTCAATGGTCCAAAATGTTCAAAGAATAGATGAAGTTTTAAACTTTGCTGAAACTAATGAACCTGTTAAAGAAATTACAAGCCCGCTTGAACCTGTTCAATCTGCCGAAGAAGTTCAGTCGATCCAATCAGTTAAAGAGAATACAAGCTTTGTTAAAGACATTCAACTAGCTGAGAAAGTTACAAGTACGGTTGTATCTACTGAGGCATTAGAAGAATTGGCAAGTGTAGTTGAACCAATTCAAGTAGATAAGGAAACCGTAAGACGAGATGAACCAATTGAAGCAATAGAGGAAATGGCAAGTACAGTTGAAACAAATGAAACATTTGAGGATTCGAGTGCAGATGAAATAGTTCAAGCAGTTGATGAAAGTTCAGTTAGGACAATTCAACTAGCTGAGGAAAATGTAGGACAAGTTGAACCAATCGAAGAAACAGAAGAAATAGCAAGTACAGTTGAAAACATTCAAATAGCTGAAGAAGTCTCAAGCTCGTTTGAAACCATAGAAACATTTAAGGAAGCAAGTGCAGTTGAAACAACTCAAGTAGCTGAAGAAATGGCAAGTACAATTGAGACAATTGAGGAAAACTCAAATATAGCAGAACCAATCGAAACAGCTGAAGCTTTCGCAAATTCTGCTGAACAAATTAACATGCACAACGGAAATCAAGAAGATTTAGAAGATAAAAATGAAACATTCAAGCAACAATTAAATGATAGTTTCATAGATATTGATGAAGAAGTTAAACACAATATAGCTGCCACTCATGAAGAATTTTATGAAAAGGTTGAAGAAAATCAAAGAGTAGTTAATGAAATAGGCGAGAACTCTCAATATGAAGATATTGAAGAAACATCAAATAATGTTGAGTCGTTCAATAGTGATTTGAAAAATTTAGCTGAAGAAAAAGAACAACAAATTTCAAATGAAGAACAACATGAAAATACAGAGAAGAACGAGCAACCAAAAGGGAGTAAGTTACCGTTTAATGTACTAATGTTGAAATCAGATAAAGAAAAATATGCTGCAAAATTAGCACAAAAAGAATTGCGACAACATAATGATGATATTAAGGATATTTCTAGGCATCAAACCTATGGATTTTCAGAAAAAGTTATTGAACAACCAAGGGAAGTTTATAATCAAGAAATATTAAATGATTCATCAGATACAAATATAAATACAACGGATATAGAGCAAAAGGAACAAATAGAAATTATGCAAGAGAAGGAAGATGACAAACCTGAAACAATCGTAACTGAAAGTATAGAAAAAGCGGTTACTAAAATATATAAAAAGCCGTCATTGGAATTTTTAGTGCCTCCAGAAGAAAAAACGGAAGATCGTGAGTGGATGGAGTCTCAGGCGGATATTTTAGTAGAAGCTTTGTCTTACTTCCAAGTAACAGCCCAGGTCGAATCGATTATGCAAGGGCCAGCTGTTACTCAGTTTGAGATTACAGTTGGTCATGGAACGAAGGTAAGTAAAATTCGTAATCTGTCGGATGATTTAAAGCTTGCGTTAGCTGCAAAGGATATTCGAATTCAAGCACCAATCCCAGGGAAGAGCTCGATTGGTATCGAAATTCCAAATCGAATTTCACGGGCAGTTCGATTGTCAGAAGTAACTTCAAGTGAATCATTTAAAGAGTCTGATTCCCCATTAGAAGCAGCACTAGGACTTGATTTAACAGGGAAGCCAGTAACGCTTGATTTAAGAAAAATGCCACATGGGCTTATTGCAGGGGCTACAGGATCGGGTAAATCCGTTTGTATTAATTCAATTTTAGTAAGTTTACTATATAAGGCGGATCCTCATGAGCTAAAACTAATGCTTATTGATCCGAAAATGGTTGAACTTGCACCATTTAATCATATACCGCATTTAGTTAGTCCAGTTATTACGGATGTGAAGGCTGCTACGGCTGCGTTAAAATGGGCAGTTGAAGAAATGGAACGTCGCTATCAATTGTTTGCCCATGCAGGTGTAAGAGACCTTCCGCGTTTTAATAAGTTGGCTGAACAAAATGGCGAGTATGGTCATAAATTACCATATATTTTAATCGTGATTGATGAATTAGCGGATTTAATGATGATGTCTCCTGCAGATGTAGAAGAAGCGATATGTCGAATTGCTCAAAAAGCAAGAGCATGTGGCATTCATTTAATCGTTGCAACTCAGCGTCCATCAGTTGATGTCATTACAGGATTAATAAAATCAAATATTCCGACTCGAATTGCCTTTGCGGTTTCTTCGCAGGTTGATTCACGTACGATTTTAGATAGTCAAGGTGCAGAGCGACTGCTTGGTCGAGGAGATATGTTGTATTTAGGTAATGGGATGAGTGACCCAATTCGATTACAGGGGACATTTGTAACAGATGATGAAATTGAAGAAATTATCGAGCACGTTCGTGAACAAGGAGAGCCGGATTATTTCTTTGAGCAAGAAGAATTATTAAAGAAAACAGAAATGGTTGAAGAAACAGATGAATTGTTCGAAGATGTTTGTCGTTTCGTATATGAACAAGGAACCGCATCTACCTCTTCCATCCAAAGAAAATATCATATCGGCTATAATCGCGCGGCACGTTTAATTGATTTACTTGAAAATCATGGGTTTATATCAGAGCAAAGAGGAAGTAAACCGAGAGAAGTATTTATTACCGACTCAGATTTATCTTCAATGTTTGATTAATAAGAACGTGCTTAAGAGTTAATTGCTTTTCTTAAGCACAATTCTCAAGCAGTAAATTAAAGGGAATTTAGTTGGAGGGAGCACTCCCTCTCATTTTTTTGCACATAAAAAAGTATAAAACTTTCTTATGTGCAACTAGGCTAATCAACGATGAGACTTAGCGATTAGCATAGTTTTCTAATCGGATAACAAAAAACCTCGATAATTGAGGAATATATATGCAAATATTAGTTATCCTTCATATATCGTTTTATAAAAATAGTGCTATAATGGGGTAAGTTTTTAAAATATGGCACAAACTAACTAAAATAACAATCGTTTATTCATTGAGGTCATGTACCTCGGGAGGTTTTAAATATGACATTTTATCATTTTACAGGAATTAAAGGATCAGGTATGAGTTCACTTGCACAGATTTTATTTGACTCTGGGGAGCAAGTTCAAGGTTCAGATGTTGAAACATACTTCTTTACTGAACAACCATTAAGAAATCGCAACATTACAATTTTACCGTTTGACGAAAATAATATTCAGCCTGGAATGACAATCATTGCAGGGAATGCATTCCCAGATAATCATCCAGAACTATTGCGTGCTAAAGAATTAGGGCTAGAGATTATTCGCTATCATAAATTTTTAGGTGAATATATTAAAAATTATACTTCTATTGCAATTACAGGAGCACATGGTAAAACTTCCACTACAGGTTTAATGAGCCATGTAATTGGTGGATTTATGCCAACTTCTTACTTAATAGGAGACGGAACAGGTGCAGGTAAGGAAGATGCTTCATTTTTCGTTATGGAAGCATGTGAATACAGACGTCACTTTTTAGCGTATCAACCTGATTATGCTGTAATGCTTAATATTGACTTTGATCATCCAGATTATTTTTCGGATGTAGAGGATGTATTTTCTGCATTTGAACAATTAGCATTGCAAGTTAAAAAAGCTATTATCGCTTGTGGTGACGATGAGCATTTACAAAAAATACAAGCGAACGTTCCAGTTGTTTATTATGGTTTTGGTGAGAATAATGATTTCTCTGCTAGAAATATTGAGAAAACAACAGAAGGAACAGCTTTTGAAGTTTATGTCCGTAATGAGTTTTATAATAAATTTTTCATCCCACTTTATGGAGACCATGCGGTGTTAAATTCATTGGCAGTTATTTCACTATGTCATTATGAGGGTATTCCGACGCAAGTAATTCAAGAACGTTTAAGCACTTATGCTGGTGTGAAAAGACGTTTCACAGAGACGAAAATTGGGAATAATGTACTTGTAGACGATTATGCGCATCATCCAACAGAAATTAAGGCTACAATTCAATCAGCGCGTCAAAAATACCCAGATCAACAAATTGTTGCAATTTTCCAACCTCACACTTTTAGTCGTACAGCAGCTTTTTTACAACAATTTGCTGTTAGTTTATCTAAAGCTGATGCTGTATTTTTATGTGATATTTTTGGATCAGCTCGTGAAAAACAAGGAGCATTATCGATTAATGATTTGGGAAATTTAATTGAAGGTAGTCAAATTATTCAAACAGAGAATATTGAAGTGCTGAAACAATATAACAATGCTGTTTTCTTATTTATGGGTGCAGGTGATGTTCATAAGTATCAAGATGCTTTTGAAGATTTATTGAAAAAAAATGAAGAAACAGCTTAAACATTAGTTTAGGCTGTTTTTCCGACTCTTAGAAGGATTTATAAAAAATTTGTCGAATAGTAATATTTATCAGACGTAGGAGGTTCATCATCATGGAAGTAATATTATACATCGCAGCACTTATTGCAGCAATTGGGTTTTTAGTACTATGTATTAGTGTAGGGATGACTTTATTCTCACTTAAAAATACGTTAAATAGTATGGCTGATACTGTAGCAGGAATAGAAGGTCAAATGGAAGGAATTACTCGTGAGACAACTTCTCTTTTAGAAAAGACTAATACATTAGCGGCGGATATTACGGAAAAAGCAGAAAAACTTAATACTGTTGTAGACGCAGTTAAAAATATCGGTGTGTCAGTAAACGGATTAAATAACTCAATTAATCAAATTACATCTTCTATTTCTACTGAAGTTAGTAAAAATGAAGAAAAAATTGCACAAGTTGTACAATGGAGTAATGTAGCACTTGAAATTGCAGATAAATGGAAACAAAGAAAAACAATTGATCAAGAGGATATTGATGAAACTACTGACAAAATTGTGAAAAATTCTTCGAAATTCAGAAGAAAAAAATAATGACATTAAGGGGATGGTATTGATGACAGGGGAAAAGCCAAATTATAATGAAGTGAAAAATGAAATAGCAAATTTACCTCTAAGTCCAGTAAAACATGATGTTATTTACGAGGAGGAGACATTGAACATGAAAGATTTTGTAATTGGTGCTTTAGTTGGAGGAATTGTTGGAGCAGCAGCGGGTTTATTACTTGCACCGAAAACTGGTAAAGATTTACGAAGTGATGTGGCGATGCAGGCTGTAAATTTAAAGGATAAAAGTGTTACACTTTCCTCAACTGCAAAAGAAAAGACTGTTCAATTATCAAATCAAATTAAAGAGCAATCTACACAATTAGTAGATAAAGTAAAAACAATCAATACAAAAGTACCACAAGTATTTGATGATGGAACAGTATCTTATGAAGGCGAAGAACCTTTAGAAGATGAGACATATGAAGGGGTAGATATGTCGGAGGTTTCACGTCCATCGTCGATATAATGAAAAAAACGCTTGGAAACAAGCGTTTTTTTTTCGTTGAAGACTTACAATTGTTTTTTATTTGGACGATTATTATTATTTTCTGTTGCTTTGTCAGCACGATTAAATTCCTTTTGATATACAACTTCTTGGGTTTTTGACAATCCATTATTTGTCATCGTCATTTTTTCATGGGGCTGCTTTTGCTCTTTCATACTGAAACACTCCTCTCATTTTTATTCTCTTTAAGTTTCTCCGTTGTTGCATTTGATATTCTATTTGTTTTGCATTGGTAATAATTATTTCTCAATGAAAAAAGACCAAATCAATAATGACTTGGTCCCTTACTCGATTAAAAAATTAGTTTGTGACTGGATTTTCCGATAGTAAAATTTCTAACGTATCTCCACCAAATATTTCCGCATCAAAGGATGATGGAATGCCATTTTTTAAAATTGTAAAATGACCTTTAAAATTCGAAGGTAATTGCCAATCTGAAAAACGGAAAACATCCTGGAAAATCCACGGTTTTGTATCTTTATTAATGATTTGTATGGATGTTCCATTATTAATTGTAGATGATGGTTGAACAACAACACCATTTATTAACACTTCTCTACAAACTTTTTTAAGCTCCAACTGTTCGTTTTGGAACGTAACAACGATTTTATCTTCTAATAATAAATTTAGTTGGTTTACAACAGCTTCAACGGTTGGAAGTGTTGTATCCTGAATTGTAACTGTATCTCCATTATTTATTGGATATTGTAGTTTTCCTAGTCTATCATTAATAAAAATTTTTGCTGAGTACTCTGGTAAAAATAACGGTTGCCCATCCACTAAAATATAAAAAGATTGTAATTTTTTTAGAAGATCGATCCGGTTAATATATTTTAATGCTTCTTCAACAGTCTCAATCGTTTCAAACATCACTTGATCGCCATCATTTAGTTTTTGATCAAGGGAGGCAACTATATTATTCACTTGCACTTTTGGTTCAATTGTATAGTTTTCATCATCAATCGTAATCGTCTTAATTGAAGCGTTATCAACAATATCGCGAATTGTTGCGGAAGCGTTTTTACCATTACTTCCTTCAATCAACGTTATTGCATCGCCATTTTTAATTTCTGTTTTTGTGGATGCAACCTGTCCGTTAACAAGAATGTTTGCAGGCTGACCATGCTCTCCTGGAATAAGAATATTTTGGCCATTAACTATTATTGAAATACCAAGCCCCGGTTTACCATATAACTGGTTAGCACGTATATTTGCTGCTAAAAATGCATCTGCAACGGTCATTTCTTTCATTTCAAATAGGCGAACTACTTGATCGTTTACAGTAACGGTCATATATTGTATTGGTGCTTTTTTTGCCGCTATTGCAATACCAATTGGTGTAACGAGCTCTGGAGTTGTAGGGATTGATTCTTCTTTCGTTAAATTTTGAATAGCATCGATTCCACGAACTGCTACACGGTTATCTGGCAACTGTAACACTTTAGCTATTTCTTTCGTTAAATTTGGTGTTAAACTTCCTCCACCAACTAGCATCACTGCTTTAGGAGGAACTTGATTGTTTAATCTTAAAATTTCATTACTAATTGCTTCTGCCAATGCTTGAATGGATGGTTGTATTGCATCTATTACATCATTTTTTTCATATAGTTGGTCAAAACCTAATATATCTTTTATTAAAATCGATTCTTCAGTTGCTAGCTGTCGCTTTGCAATTTCAGCAACATGAAAATCTAATAAGAAATGGTCACTTAAAGCCTCTGTTATTTCATCTCCTGCAGTTGGGACCATCCCATAAGCTACGATTGTACCTTTATCAGTAATAGCTATATCTGATGTTCCAGCACCGATATCAACAAGTGCAACATTTAATCGTCTCATAGATGATGGAATTAGCACATTAATAGCAGCAATCGGTTCAAGGGTTAACGCTTCCATTTCTAAATCCGCTCTTTTTAAAGCTGCAAGTAAGGATTCGACAACAACTCGAGGAAGGAAAGTAGCAATCACTTCAACTGTCGCTTCATCCCCTTGTTGATCTAATAAACTACCAATTTCTTCTCCATCTAATCGATAATAAAGTACAGAATATCCAACACAATAATAGTGGCTTGAACTTTTATCTTCCTTATGTTGTAAAAGCTGTTGCTGTGCTTGTTGTACTGCCTGTAGTTCAAGTCGACTAATATCCTCTTCAGTGAAAATTGGACGATTTTTAATATCGATAGTAATGCTAGCTTGCTCTGTTTTTAATGCTCGTCCAGCAGCTGCAACACTTACTTTTGTCAATGGTCCGTGTTTTATTTCTAATTCATTTTTTATTTCTCTTATTAAATCTGCCACATATAAAACATTATGTATTTGTCCGTCAACCATTGCTCGTTCTTTATGTTCTTTCATGACAATATCAATGACATGAAAATGCTCGTTCTGTTCTTCTAAAATAATACCGACAACAGAACGAGTACCAATATCTAATGCAAATAATTTTGAACACACTTAAAACACTTCCTTTCATAATATGTTATTAAGGCAATTTTAAAGTAGTTTACTAATTTCCATAAGAAAAAACTTTAGCGAGTTGAAGCGCTAAATTAAAATGCGTGACAATTTCAATTTTGTTGATTATAATATGATTATTATTTTAAAATGTATCATACATTTCAGCATTCTGAAAGAGTTGGGTACAGTGAGAGGAGAAAAGGGAATGAGTGAGCAAAATCTAGAAGTACTTCGTAGTCAAATAGACGAATTAAACTTAGAAATTCTACGTTTAATTAACGAAAGAGCAGAAGTAGTAAATGAGATTGGTAAAATTAAAGAAAAACAAGGTGTAAACCGATATGATCCTCTTCGCGAACGCCATATGTTAGATTTATTAAAAGAGCACAATAAAGGTCCGTTAAATCAAATGACGGTTGATTATATATTTAAACAAATTTTTAAAACTGCATTGAAACAATTAGAAGCAGATAAGAAAAAAGAATTGCTAGTATCACGTAAGAAAAAATCAGAAGATACAGTTATTGAGATCAATGGAGAAAAAATTGGTTCAGGCACACCAACGTTTGTATTTGGTCCATGTTCAGTTGAATCTTATGATCAAGTAGCGGCAGTTGCGGCTTCAATCCAATCTAAAGGGTTAAAATTAATTCGAGGTGGTGCATATAAGCCTCGTACATCACCATACGACTTCCAAGGCTTAGGTCTAGAAGGACTTAAAATTTTAAAACAAATTTCAAAAGAATACGGTTTAGCTGTTGTAACTGAAATTGTAACACCAGCTCATATTGAAGAGGCTCTTGATTACATTGACGTAATTCAAATTGGTGCACGTAACATGCAAAACTTTGAATTATTAAAAGCAGTTGGGGAAACAAATAAACCAGTTTTATTAAAACGCGGTTTAGCTGCAACAATTGATGAATTCATTCATGCAGCTGAGTATATTATGTCTAAAGGTAATGAAAACATTATGCTTTGCGAACGCGGAATTCGAACATACGAGAAAGCAACACGTAATACGCTTGACATTTCCGCAGTTCCTATTTTAAAACAAGAAACACATTTACCTGTATTCGTTGATGTTACTCATTCAACTGGCCGTCGTGATTTATTATTACCTTGTGCGAAAGCAGCAATTGCTATCGGAGCTGACGGGGTAATGGCAGAAGTTCATCCAGATCCATCGGTTGCACTATCAGATTCACAACAACAAATGGACATTCCACAATTTGATGCTTTCTACGGAGAAATTCAAAAATTCATGAAGCAATATGAATTTAAAGCTTAAAATTAAGGATATTGTTCAATAAAATAAAGCTAATACTTGTTGATTGTAGTGGAAGGCGGCGAGTGCATCTGCTCCTGCGGTTACTCGTCGCAAAAACCATCTGCTCCTGCGGTTACTCGTCGCAAATAGATTTGGAACGAAAATCAACACTTAGTAAGTAAAAAATGTAATTCAAATTCATTTTGAATTGCATTTTTTTATTTTAAGTCAGTAATATGTTTCGTATTTGTTAATTCCTGAGCTTTATATTGAAAAAGAAATGGAAATTGTCGTATGATAAAACATAACAATAGAAATAAAAGGAGGCGTATCCTTTGACTGTAACAATTTATGATGTTGCACGTGAAGCAAATGTTTCAATGGCGACTGTATCACGTGTAGTTAACGGAAACCAAAACGTAAAACCAGCCACGAGGAAAAAAGTATTAGAGGTTATTGAACGTTTAGAATATAGACCAAATGCTGTAGCCCGTGGTTTGGCTAGTAAAAAGACAACAACAGTGGGTGTGATCATTCCTGATATTTCTAACAATATCTACGCTGAAGCAGCTCGCGGTATAGAAGATATAGCTACAATGTATCGTTATAATATTATTTTAGCGAACTCAGATCAAAACGAAGAAAAAGAACTTACACTACTCGATACAATGCTCGGAAAACAAGTTGATGGAATCGTAATGATGAGTGATTCTGTTACACCTAAACTACGTCAGTCAATGGAACACTCTCCCGTACCAATTGTACTTGCTGGTTTAGTCGATGAATTAGATCAGTTTGCCTCAGTTAATATTAATTATTTCCAAGCGTCCTATGAGGCAGTACAAATGTTAATTGATAATGGGCATAAACGAATTGCTTTTGTTTCAGGCCCTTTGCAAAATACAATTAATTCCAAATTTAAGTTGGAAGGCTATAAAAAGGCTCTTGAAGATGCTGGTATTAAAGTTGATGAAAAGCTAATCGTTTCAGATGACGGAACTTATGATAGCGGGATTGAAGCATGGGAGACGTTAAGCGCTCTTGATGAACCACCTACTGCATTTTTCGCTGGTAGTGATGAATTAGCAATTGGGATTATTCATGGTGCACAGGACAATGATAAAAAGGTTCCAGAAGATGTAGAAGTAATTAGTTTTGAAAACTCAAAGCTTGCAAGAATGGTACGCCCTCAATTAACAAGTGTTGTATTTCCGTTATACGATATAGGTGCTGTTGCAATGCGCCTACTTACAAAAATTATGAATAAAGAAACTGTTGAAAATCAGACAGTTATCATTCCCCATCGAATTGAAAAAAGAAAATCAGTGAAATAAGTAAAGTGAAGTGTGTTCGTTCACTAAAAAAAGCAGCTATTATTGGCTGCTTTTTTTAATGTTCTTTTCATTTTGAATAATATGTAGGGCTTTCGTTAACATTTGTGCATTCTTTTCTTCAATCTCCGTTTTACGAGGAATCGGTTCATATAATGGATTTGGATCTTCCCATGTAGGAATTAATGGTACTGGTGATTCTGGTTGCCATTTATCTAGCCATTCTTTTGGTAAAGGTCCTGTTGGTAAAGGTAGATCATTCATTTCAGTCCAAATAAATGACCAAGCACGAGGAACAACTCGCCAAATATCATAGCCACCACCACCAACAGCAATCCATCTACCATCACAATACTCATGAGCAAGTTTATGAGCAAGTTTTGGTATTTCTCGATAAATTTTCATTGTTCCATATAAATGAGTTAATGGATCAAAATAATGAGCATCAGCCCCGTTTTGAGTAAAAACGACATCCGGTTTAAAAAATTCAAATACTTCTCGTAATGCTTTTTCATAAATCATTAGAAAGCTTTCATCCTCTGTAAAGGCATCAATAGGAAAGTTAAATGAAGTGCCATAGCCTTGACCATTTCCCCGTTCTGTAACATTTCCTGTGCCAGGAAATAAATAGCGTCCTGTTTCATGGATAGAAAGGGTACAAACATTTGGATCATCATAAAAAGTCCATTGCACACCATCACCATGATGAGCATCGGTATCAATATACAAAACTCGAACATTGTATTTTTCTTGCATATAACGAATAGCAACACTACTATCATTATAAATACAAAATCCCGATGCCCGACCGTGGAAACCGTGGTGAAGCCCACCTCCTAAATTAAGAGCATGGCGGCTTTTTCCTTGCATGACATAATCAACAGCATGTAACGTTCCACCAACTAATAGCGCACTTGCTTCATGCATATTAGTAAAAATTGGTGTATCTTCTGTTCCGATTCCATAATTTTCGCACTGTTGAGGAGATAAAAGCCCATGACCAGCTTTTTTTACGATATCAATATACTTTAAATCATGGGCAAGAGCTATCTCCTCATCCGTTGCAATCCGGGCAGGAACGATATCAACATCTGATAAAGCAGATATATTTTTAAGTAAATCCATAGTTAATAATAATCTTTTATGATTAAATGGATGAGATTCTGAAAATTTATAACCGAGCTGTTCAGGTGAGTAAATAAAAACTGCATTTTTTTTCATGATTGAACACCTGGTAAATGAGGCCATAGTACTTCGAATCCATCATTTCGCAAATCATTAATAATTGATAGTGGATTTAAAATTTGTGCTCGGATGCTGATTATTCTACTATTTTCTTTTTCAGAATCTGGATATACTAGTACGCTTAATACATTTACTTTATGTTGTTTAAATGTTGTAAAAATGTTCGACATTGCACCAGGCTTATCTGTTGCGCGAATATCAATTTTTGAAGATGGCTTATGTGCACCAGTTAGTTCGATATAGGTATAGAGTAAATCTGTTGTTGTCACAATACCGACTAACTGACCTCCAGAAACGATTGGTAAACAGCTTATTTTCGATTCATAAAAAGTAAGTGCAACCTCTTCAACAAAATCAAGTGGATGCCCAACAATTGGATCCTTTACCATTATATTTTCAACTGGTATATGATAGTCTGCTAAAGTTGAATCTTCCTTTAAGTTAGATGGAAGGATGTTTTTAATATCGTGTTCAGTAATAAGTCCGACCACTTTATTGTTCTCATCAACGATTGGTATATGGCGAATTTTCTTTTCGCGCATCATTCGAACTGCATCTTTTATTGTATTAGTAGGCAAAAGAGTGTATATTTCTTTATTCATAATTTCCTCTATAATCATATTTTTTCCCCCTCACATTGTTTAGTTAATACATGAATCGGTTTCGGAAGCGCAAGCGATCGAATCGTTCTATTGTATCATTTTGAACCCGTTTCCCTATACGAGCCATTAGACAGTTGGCAGGATGAGAAGTAATTTCTGGATCATCTGTCGCGTAATAGGTGAACCCGACAACTTCCATTAGCCTTTCCATCATTTTTCGATAGTCCCACACACTCAGTCCAGTTCCTTTTAAATCCCAATGCCAGTAGTATTCTGTTGTTATAACTAAATAATCTTCCATTTCATCGCCCATAAAGGAAACTTGCAATAGTTTTTTTCCAACTCCGCTTCCACGGTATGCAGGAATTACTTCAATGGCCCCAAGTTCAATCATGTTGTCAATTTTATCTTCCGCCCATCTTTCAAGAGGATCTGGATATAAATAAGTAACATATCCAACGACGATATCTTGATTGCGTATAATGATAATTCGTCCTTCTTCAAGCCTGGCAATTTCTATTAATGCTTTTTGCTGTTGCAAAGGTGGTCTAAAAGCTACTAAATCGTCATGAAAAATATATTTTTCTAATTGCTCGGGAGGTACTGGACCTTCTACTACTACTTTGCCATGCCTCGTCTCCATTTCTTCACTATAAAAAGTTTTAATATGTTTCATTCTACTACTCTCCACAAATTTTATAATTCCATTATATGATAAATTATGCATTAAATCGCTCTCTTTTGCGAAATATTCAATAATATTTAAAAGATTAAAAATATTTTGCTTAAAATGTTTTTAATATTGTAAAATAAGTGTATGTTTTAACTAGTAACCCTTTTTGTGTGTATCACGGTTGCTAGTTATTGCCTCGCGTAGTCATGAGATTTATAGTTTGCCGAAATTCGTCGGACATGCAAGAGGCGTATTTGATTTAGAAAGGGGTAATTTTTATGGGGATGAAAATTACAGAGAGATTAGCTGTTGTTAACGGGGATCATCATTTAAAGGATTATGATGAAACAGTAGCATCGTTTGATTGGAAAGAGACAGAGAAGTCATTTAGCTGGTATTCAACGGGGAAATTGAATGCTGCGTATGAAGCAATCGATCGTCACACTGAAACTTATCGAAAAAATAAAGTGGCACTTTATTTTGATGATGGAGTTCGAAAAGAATCATATTCATTTAATGAAATGAAGTATTTAACGAATAAGGCTGCGAATGTGTTTAAACAATATTCCAGTTTGGTAAAAGGTGATCGATTATTTATCTTTATGCCACGTTCACCGGAATTGTATTTTTCATTATTAGGTGCAATTAAAATGGGTGTTATCGTTGGTCCATTGTTTGAAGCGTTTATGGAAGGGGCAGTATATGATCGTCTATCTGATAGTGAAGCAAAGGCGATAGTTACCGTTCCAAGTTTATTAAATCGAATTCCATTTGATAAGCTACCACATTTAGAAACGGTCTTCGTTGTAGGAGATAATGTTGAAGAAAATGATAAATTTGTTGATTTCAATAGTAAATTAAAAGAAGCATCTTCTAATTTTGAGATTGAGTGGGTTGATAGAGAGGATGGCATGCTATTGCACTATACATCAGGATCTACTGGTGCCCCGAAAGGTGTTCTGCATGTCCATAACGCAATGCTTCAACATTATCAAACTGCTAGATGGGTGCTAGATTTAAATGATGAAGATATATATTGGTGTACTGCAGATCCAGGTTGGGTAACGGGAACTGCATATGGTGTGTTTGGTCCATGGTTAAATGGAGCAACGAATCTTATTGTTGGTGGCCGTTTTAGCCCACAAGCCTGGTATGGAGCAATTGAAAAATACGGTGTAACAGTTTGGTATAGTGCACCGACAGCTTTCCGAATGCTTATGGGGGCAGGTGCAAGCGTTCTAGAACAATACAATCTGTCAACACTTCGTCATGTATTATCGGTTGGGGAACCGTTAAATCCAGAAGTCATTCGTTGGGGAATGGATGAACTTGGACATCGTATTCATGATACATGGTGGATGACAGAAACTGGTGGTCATATGATTTGCAACTATCCTTCAATGGAGATTAAACCGGGGTCTATGGGTAAACCAATACCAGGTGTATATGCAACAATTGTAGATGATGAAGGAAATGAAGTACCGCCATTTACAATGGGTAATTTAGCTCTTCGTAAAGGCTGGCCGTCAATGATGCGTCAAATTTGGGGCAATCCGGGTCGTTATGAATCTTACTTCTTAAAAGGACAGTGGTATGTTTCTGGTGACTCAGCGTATATGGATGAGGATGGTTATTTCTGGTTCCAAGGGCGAGTTGATGATGTTATTATGACTGCTGGAGAGCGTGTAGGTCCTTTTGAAGTAGAAAGTAAGCTTCTTGAGCATCCTGATGTTGTTGAAGCAGGTGTTATTGGAAAACCAGATCCAGTGCGTGGAGAGATTATTAAGGCGTTTATTGCTTTACGTGAAGGTGTAGAACCAAGTGATGAGCTTGCTGAAAATATTAGAAATTTCGTTAAAACAGGTTTAGCAGCACATGCTGCACCTCGTGAAATTGAATTTAAAGATAAACTTCCAAAAACACGAAGCGGTAAAATTATGCGCCGTGTATTAAAAGCTTGGGAATTAAACCTTCCAACGGGTGACCTATCAACAATGGAAGACTAATTCTGAGTGAATACATTATATATACTTATAAATTAATATTTATACAAGAATCTGCTCATTTAATTACTTTTAAATGAGCAGATTTTTTATTTTTTTAGTAAATACTTGTTGATTGAAGTGGAAGATGGCGAGTGTAGCTGCTCCTGTCGCTGCACTTTCGTCGCAAAAAATATTTGGAACGGAATCATCAATTTAGAAAGAAATACCCTTTTAAGTACCGCTAGTTTTATAATTAGAAAATTAAAATATATATAAAAATACAGTTGACTAAATAATTATGCAGAATTATACTAACTGTATCCTGTTTCAGAGGTGAGAGAAGTGAAAATTGGAATTATTGGAGCAACTGGATACGGAGGATTAGAATTAATTCGTTTTTTACATAATCATCCAGAGGTTGAGAATATTGAATTATTTACATCATCAGATGCTGGGGCAATCTTTTCATCAAAATTCGGACATTTAGTTACTATTCAAGATCAGCCGTTGCAAGAAATTGAAATTGACAAACTATCAAAGTTTGATGTTGTTTTCACAAGTACTCCATCCGGGGTTACAAGTTCATTATTGCCTCCGTTAGTTGGAGTTGGACCTAATTTAATAGATTTATCAGGTGATTATCGATTAAAAGATATAAAGTCTTACGAAAAATGGTATAAAAAAACTGCTGCACCTGAACACCTTGTTAAAGAAAGTGTATACGGCTTAACAGAGTGGAATGCGCAACAAATTAAAGAGTCCAGTTTAATAGCTAATCCTGGTTGTTACCCAACAGCAGTTTTACTTTCGATTTTACCTTTGATAAAAGAGCGGCTTATAGATTCACAAAATTTAATCATTGATGCAAAGAGTGGTGTATCTGGTGCAGGTAATAAACCTTCACAGCTAACTCATTTTAGTGAAATGAATGAAAACTTTTCAATCTATAAAGTAAATGAGCATCAACATATTCCTGAAATTGAACAGGCAATCGAGATGTTTACTGATGTGCAAACTACAATAACTTTTAATACACATTTAGTTCCAATGACACGAGGAATTTTAGCAACTACTTATTCACCGGTATTGCCAGGTGTAACGAACAAACAGTTAAATGATTGTTTAATAGAAACATATAAAAATCATCCATTTGTTCGAGTTGTTCAAGATGTCTCTGCACTCGGTACAAATCGAGTGAAAGGCTCAAATTACTGCGATATATTCGTTAAATTGGATGAACGAACTAATAGAGCGACAATCGTAGGGGTTATAGATAATTTAGTTAAGGGGGCAGCGGGGCAGGCCATTCAAAATATGAATGTTCAATTTAATTTACCTGAAACGCTCGGTCTTGATGTAATTCCGTTATTTATTTAAGGGGGAGAAAAATGTCAAATTCAGTATATGAAATTAGAAAGCTATCAAGCAAAAATATCGTATCACCAAAAGGATTTTCAGCCGCAGGAATGCATTGCGGTATTAAACATAAAAAGAAAGATTTAGCAATATTAATGAGTGAAGTGCCAGCGAGTGTGGCAGGAGTGTTTACTACAAATGCTGTGCAAGCAGCGCCTATAAAAGTAACAAAAGAAGTGGTATATAGCGTAGGTAAAATGCAAGCGTTAATTGTAAACTCTGGTAATGCAAATGCCTGTACAGGAAAACAAGGTCTATTAGATGCATATGAGATGCAAAAATTGGCTGCTGATAAATTTGGAATCGATCCTGCGTTAGTTGGGGTTGCTTCTACAGGTGTTATTGGTGAAATTATGAAAATGGAACCGATTCGTACAGGGGTAGAAAAACTTGAATTAGGAAGCACACTTGAGCATGGAATTGATTTTGCACAAGCAATATTAACAACAGATACAGTAATGAAAAATACGACATATAGCACCATAATCGATGGAAAAGAGGTTGTAATCTCTGGTACAGCAAAAGGGTCTGGTATGATTGAACCGAACATGGCAACAATGCTTGGGTTTATTACAACTGATGCAAATATTGAAACGAAAGAATTGCAAAAGGCACTTTCAGAAATAACTGATTTAACGTTTAATTCAATTACTGTAGATGGTGACACATCAACAAATGATACAGTTATTGTAATGGCAAATGGTTTAGCAGGTAATGAGCCTTTAACACCATTACATCCTGATTGGAATAATTTCTACAGTACTTTAAAAGCTGTTGCGGAGGATTTAGCAAAGGCGATTGCTCGCGACGGAGAAGGTGCTACAAAGCTTATTGAGGTTGAAGTAGAAGGCGCAATATCAGATGAAGAAGCGCGTAAAATTGCGAAGACTGTTGTAGGATCGCCATTAGTAAAAACTGCGGTTTTTGGCTGCGACGCAAACTGGGGACGAATTATTGCAGCTGTTGGATATAGCGGAGCAACAGTGGATCCTGACAAAATTACGATTAAAATTGGGAATGCTCTTATGGTAGAAAATGGGGAGCCCGTTCCGTTTTCTGAAGACGAGTTAATTAAAATTTTAAAGGCAAATGAAGTGAAAATTTTTGTTTCATTAGGGCAGGGTGAAGGACATGGTTTAGCATGGGGGTGTGATTTAACATATGACTACGTTCAAATCAACGCATCCTACCGATCGTAAAAAAATCGTCATTAAATTGGGTGGAAGTACTTTGGAAGGCTTAAATAAAGCCTTCTATTCTAATTTTAAAGATTTACAACAACAAGGGTTTGATATCATTATTACTCATGGTGGAGGACCTGCAATAAATAGAGAGCTAGATAAGCATCATATATCATCAAACATTTTAAATGGAATACGTGTAACTAGTGATGAAGCAATTGATGTCGTTAAGTCCACTTTAATTGGAAAAGTAAATCCTGGTCTTGTAAGTGAACTAAATCAAGCCGGTATTAAAGCAATAGGATTGAATGGTTTTGATGGATTGTTATTAGAAAGTGAGTTTTTAGACAAAGAGACTTATGGCTTTGTAGGTAAAGTGAAGAAAGTAAATACTGACTTATTACAAACTTTGTGTAACAACAATATAGTTCCTGTTATTGCATGTATTGGTGCAACAAATGATGGGCAGGCATTAAATATTAATGGTGACACAGTCGCAAGTGAAGTAGCTTTAGCAGTAGGTGCAGTTAGTTTATTACTAGTAACAGATGTGTCGGGGATACGTATTGAAGGACAATATCAAAAAGAGGCTACTCCGAATTTAATTGATCACTGGATTCAAGAAGGACACATTTACGGTGGGATGATTCCAAAAGTTCAAGGTGCACTACAAGTATTAAATGCTGGAGTACCTTCAGTACAAATTGTAGATGATCATTTAATAGGAACGACGATTTTAGCTTCTTATAGCAATGGATTAACACCATTGAGGTGATGAATCAATTGTTAAAGAACAAAATGATAGGAAAAGGAGCAAATCTAATGAGTGCACTTTTTAATAACTATGCTAGAAGACCAATTAGTATAGTCGAAGGAAAAGGAACAATTGTAAAAGATAGTGATGGCAAACGTTACTTAGATTTTACAAGCGGCATTGCAGTTTGTTGTTTAGGCCATGCACATCCATCTCTAGTAAAAGCTATACAAGAACAAAGCGAGAAAATTTGGCACATTAGTAATTTATTTGATAGTCCTGGTCAAGTGAGTTTAGCAGAAAGCTTAGTAAAGGATAATCATTTATCTCATGCCTTTTTTTGTAACAGTGGTGCAGAGGCAAATGAAGCAGCAATTAAACTTGCTCGTAAACATACTGAAAAGCATCATATTATTACATTTGAACAATCATTCCATGGTCGTACGTTTGGTGCAATGTCTGCAACAGGTCAAGAAAAAATTCAAAAAGGATTTGGACCGTTAGTTGATAAATTCACAGTATTACCTTTCAATGATGTAGAAGCATTAAAGGGAGCGATAGATGATTCTGTTGCAGCTATTATGCTTGAAATTATTCAAGGTGAAGGTGGAGTAAATGCAGTATCAGAAGACTTCGCTAATGCAATTAATGAAATATGTGAAACGAGTGATATTTTATTAATTGTAGATGAGGTTCAAACTGGAATCGGACGTACAGGCACACGTTTTGCTTTTGAACAAACTTCCTTAAAACCAGATATTGTATCAATGGCAAAAGGATTAGGTGGAGGATTCCCGATTGCAGGAATTCTTGGAACTGCCGAATTATATGATACATTCGGGCCTGGCACACATGGTACTACCTTTGGTGGAAACCCATTAGGTGTCGCAGTTGCACAAACGGTGATTGATATTGTGTTCCAACAATCTTTTTTAGATGAAGTAAAAGCAAAATCAGAGTATTTAGTAAAGAATTTAAAAGATGCATTACCTCAAGAGCAATTCACAGTTCGAGGAAAAGGTTTAATGCTTGGTATTGATTGTGGTAGAGAAGTAGGATCACTTGTAGCAAAAGCAGAAGATGCAGGTCTATTACTTGTTGCTGCGGGTCCTAATGTGTTGCGATTACTTCCACCATTAACTGTAAGTGAAGCAGAAATTGATGAAGCAGTGGAGATATTAAAAAGTGTTTTACTATAATTAAAAAATGAAAGAGCAGTCTCGTATAATGAGACTGCTCTTTTTCTTAGCCTTCTTGATTTTCATCAGTAGGTTGTTCTTCGTGATTATGACCATTTCCTTCGTTCGAATTCCCATTATTATTATGCTCTTTGTTATCGTCTTCACCATTTACTGGTAGTTCTTTGCCAGACGGTGGTGCTGAAGAAGTTGTAGACACTGTATTCGAATGCGCGGATTCCTTACCAGTAATGTCGACAGCAACAACAACATAAGTTCCGCCTTGTTGGATTGTAATTTTACGACCTTGACCGTCTCTTAATGTAGCGAAATGTTTTCTACTACCATCAGCAACGTTATAAACTCGATAACCGATTACATCATTCGAACTAGATTTTGACCAAACTAATGTTGAACCTTGTAAAGATGCATTTACTGCCTCAGGAGCTTTACTATCTGCATTAAATCTTGCAGATGAAATAACTTTACCGCTGCTTGATGGCAATAATTTTGAAGCATCTCCTCCTAAACGTCCGAGCATTCGATCTGCAAACTCTGAGCTTAAACCGACTCCACCTGCAATGACAAATTCACTAGGGGTTGAATCTAATGCTCGATAAGCTTTGCCATCAATCATTACTGAGGAAGCTGAAATGAAAATATCTTCAGTTCCTGATGGTAAAAATACATTTCGGTTAAATAGATCTGATCGAACATATCCAGCATTTAAACAAGCTGTGGAAGGACCAAGACCTGATATTCCACAAAATGAAGCTCTGACAACATTTTCGGGTTGCTTAAATATTTCGTTTGAACTTACAACTTCAGGATTCACATCGTATATACTATTCATTAAAGTTGCCCACAACATATTTACCCGAGTACTTGGTTGGAAGTACGTATTATTAAATTGACTTAAAGATCTCGGTTGATCGTAACCCATCCAAACTCCTAGGGTAACATTTGGATTGTAGCCTACTAGCCATACATCTTTATATTCTTGAGTTGTTCCTGTTTTAGCTGCAAAATCTGCAGAGAATTTTAACATACTATTTGCTCTAGATGCTGTACCGTAATCTAAAACATCTCTTAACATATCTGTAACCATATATGCCGTTTCTTCAGAAAATACTTGAACAGGTTCAGATTTATGTTCGTAAATGACATTGCCATCTAAATCTACTATTTTTTCTATCATGTAAGCATTTATAAATTGCCCACCATTTGCAAAAGTGGTAAAGGCATTTGTATTTTCTTCAACAGTAGTACCATTCGTTAAACCACCAATTGCAGTAGCAAGATTCACATAGTCACCCTCAGATAATTTTGTAAAGCCCATTTTCTCTAAGAATGTCGCCGGTCTTCTATCTAAAATTGAATCGTAAAGTCGTAACGCTGGTAAGTTTTGTGAGTATGCTAATGCTTCTCGAGCAGGAATGATACCTCTTTCTTCATTTTTATTGTAGTTAGAAGGGCTATATCCATCAAAGCTACGAGTAAATTTAACATCGACTACTGGACTTCCTGGCCCAATGACACCATATTCTATTGCAGGTGCATATGCTAATAATGGTTTCATTGTTGATCCGTTTGGACGATAGGCTTGTGTAGCATGATTTAGCTGTTCGATATTAAAATCTCTTCCGCCGACAAAACTTAAAATTTTACCAGTCTTATTTTCGATTACGATACTGCCGAGCTGAACAGGCATTTGAATTTGTTTTTCTTCATTTGTTTCTGGATCGGTTTCAGTTTTGGTGAAGGTTTGTCCATAATACTTGAAATTTTTCGCTGTCTCTTGCATAGCATCGTACATTTCTTTATCGATCGTTGAATAGATTCGATAGCCACCAGAACGAACGTTACGGTCTGCTAAAATCATATATTTTTCTTTTAAATTTTCTTCCTCTAATAAGCGTCCAGGATCAATCCCATCTTTTTCCGCCAAAACTTCTGCCATTATTTCTTTTGCTCTATTTTCAAGCTCATAAGTAAGCCATGGATAATTATCAGTTGCTTGCGTTTCAGGTTCCCTAAAATCCTTAGTAATATCATAGCTGATGGCTTGCTCATATTCGGGTTCTGTTATGTAACCTACCTCTAACATACGACTTAGTACGACTTTCATTCGGTCAATGCCCGGTTGTAATCCTTCTGCATCTTTTAATTCACCAGTGTTCGTAAAAGGTGTATGTGCATAAGGAGCTTGAGGAATCCCAGCAATGTAAGCTGCTTGTGGTAAATTTAATTCAGAGGCAGATATTCCAAAAATACCTTGTGCAGCAGTTTCAACACCTGCAATATTTTTTCCAGATGCATTACGTCCATATGGGATAATGTTTAAATATGCTTCTAGTATTTCTTCCTTTGACATAAATTTCTCTAATCTTAAGGCAAGTAATATTTCACGAGCTTTTCTTTCATAGGAAACTTCATTAGTTAAAATTTGATTTTTAATTAATTGCTGTGTTAAGGTCGAGCCACCTGTCTGAGTAGAGGAGTTAGTAAAGTCTTGGAACAGTCCTCTTAGAACAGCTTTTGGAACAATTCCATTATGTTCGCGGAAATATTCATCCTCTGTAGCAAGAACAGCGTTTACTAACATTGGGGAAACTTTTCCGATAGATGTTTCACGGCGTTCTAAATCTGTACGAAGCTTACCAATGTATATATTATTAGCAAAATATATTTCACTTGTTTCTTCATAACTATAAATCTGTTCTCTCATTTCTTCTTTTGATTGGAGAGCATCATCTTTAACAAGTGACGCAAAATAACCTGCACCGATTGCTCCGACAAATACAAGTCCTGTCACTAAACAAATTAAAAAAATAAGCGTCAAATTCCATATGACACCACCAGTAATTCGTATTTTTCTCATTTGTTTTGAAGAGGCGAGAGTTTCTATTTTTTCATTGAATTGTTTCATTCGTTCTTTTAATTCATCAATCCATTCTTTCACTTAATACACCCCCCTAAAATCTCGTCTATTATAGCATATTTCTATCTTGTACGAATATAGTTATTGACAATCAAATTAGAATGGGTAGAATAATCAATATAGTTTTTCAAGTTATGATAAGTTTGAAGTAATGTTTTCACTCCCTGTGATAGAGAGCTAGCGTTTGGTGAAAGCTAGACATAGTGTAGACATGAATTACGTTCTTGGAGCTTGAACGTCCCCGTCGCGATAGACGTTTAATGAGTGGGAGTAGGTCTAATAGACTTGCTTCAAGCTAGGTGGTACCGCGTTAATTTGTTATTAACGTCCTTGCATGCAACATTGCGTGTGGGGACGTTTTTTTATTGTAATAAATAATAAAATACATTATCGAAAGATGTATCGGGTAGATTTATGCTTTGATAAATGTATGAAAAGAAGTCTATTAAACCAAATATGAAGATGTAGGAGGAATTATTATGACAAACGAATTAATTAAAGACTTACAATGGCGTGGTTTGTTATACCAACAAACAGATGCTGAAGGTATGGAAAAACTTTTAAGTGAAGAGAAAGTGTCTTTATATGTTGGGGTTGATCCAACTGCAGATTCTATGCATATTGGACATATTGTTCCTTTATTAACGTTACGTCGTTTCCAACAAGCAGGGCATCGTCCAATTCTTTTAGTTGGTGGCGCAACGGGAATGATTGGGGATCCATCTGGTCGCTCAACTGAACGTAATTTATTAACTGCAGAACAAATAGATAAAAATGTTGCAGGATTAAAAGCTCAAATGGAACGTATTTTTGATTTTGGTGACGAACAAAATGGAGCAAAATTAGTTAATAACTACGACTGGATTAGCAAATTAAATGTAATTGAATTTTTACGCGACTACGGGAAATTAATTAATATTAATTACTTGTTGGCAAAAGATACAATTGCTTCTCGTCTTGAAACAGGGATTTCATTTACAGAATTTACTTATACAATCATTCAAGGAATCGACTTTACCCACTTATATGATAACTACAATGTAAAAATTCAAGTCGGCGGCTCTGATCAATGGGGGAATATTACTACTGGTTTAGAGGTTATTCGCAAAACTCATGATGAAGATGCGAAAGCATTTGGTATTACAATACCACTTGTTACAAAAGCAGATGGTACGAAATTCGGTAAAACTGCTGGCGGCGCTGTTTGGCTTGATGCTGAAAAAACAACACCATATGAATTTTACCAATTCTGGATTAACTCAGCAGATGCAGATGTTATTAAGTACTTAAAAATCTTTACTTTCTTAAACCGTGAAGAAATTGAAGCTTTGGAAGTATCTGTTCAGGAAGAGCCACATTTACGTAAAGCACAAAAAGCATTAGCGGAAGAAATGACTCGTTTAATTCATGGGGAAGAAGCATTAGAAACAGCTCAACGTATTACAGCTGCTTTATTCTCAGGGGACTTAAAAGCGCTATCTGCTTCAGAAATGAAAGATGCATTTAAAGACGTCCCTTCAACTGAATTAGGTAAAGAAGATAAAAATATTGTGGATTTATTAGTTGAAGCAAATATTTCTTCTTCAAAACGTCAAGCACGTGAAGACGTAACGAACGGTGCAATTTCAATTAATGGTGAAAAAGTAACTGATTTAGAATATGTAATCGATGGCAAGGATCGACTAGAGGATGAGTTTGCTATCATTCGCCGCGGTAAGAAAAAATATCATATGGTGAAATTTCGTTAATAAATAATTTTAAATGAAAATAATTGCTTTATAAAAAGACCTAAAATATATGGTAATTAATAATAGTTGGAGTCCGTTACCTTAATTGGTAAGGGACTTTTTTGATGTGCATTGAAAGATACACATGATAGAACGATATTGTAGTATTTTGTAGGTAATAGTGAAACAATCAAAACTGTATACAAACCAGACAAAGGTGAAATTGCAGAGAAATTTATCAATAGCAATGGGAGTTGGTAAGGTGGCGATAATATATGATAGATCTGTTAAAGCATCTAAAACTAGTATTGAATTCGAAATATTAGAAGTTGATTCAATATCGAGTAAAATTAAAGTTACATTCAATAGCGGAGAGCACCAATTAAAATTTAAATTTTGGTATTAAGACAAGATGTTGAGATGGTTTATAAAATGATTTTAAATCATTAGGATGAATTATTAAATGACGGAGTGTGGGATTCAACAGATCCTTCCTTCTCATTTTCTATAGTCGAAAATAAAAGTCAACTAATAGACAAACAGATTCAACAACATTTTCTCCTAATCAAAATGTGACTCGCGGACAAATAGCAGCATTCGTTTACCGTAGTAAAACAAAATAACACCTGTTCAAGTAAATGAAACAGTATCGAATATTACAAATGAAACACTCGTTACATCTGAAGGAACGTACACACTTTCAGATGAACAAAAGAAGTGGATTAATCCTAGTAATCTAGCAGCTTTAAAAGGAGCTAACTTAAAACTAACTTCAACAGATAACAAAATCGAAAAAATACTATCTATTGAATTAACTGCAAAAGGTACACCAAGTACAGATTCGTCAAATCCATATGCAAATCATGTTGTCTTTGATGGAAAAGATGCAACAATTGATACGAATGTCACTGTGAATGGCGACTATATCATGATGAAAAATATCACAATTAAAGGTGATTTACATGTTGGTAAAGGTGTTGAAAATTCTTTCTTTTCAGAATCTACAAAGGTAGAAGGTAAAACGACAATTGATGACTCCTTGCAAGTAGTTAGTAAAACTCAATCATATAAATCTCTTGGTGCCAAGCTTGCATCTACGAATAACATACCAGTTGCTGTAAATGAAACTGCAACGAGAGGAAGAGTTGTTTTCAGTGAATTCCAATTGGGTGATGTGGGTGTCGATAAAAATGCAGATGTTATTTTCCTATCGAAAACATCTGGAACATCTACAGTAGGAGAAATCGTAGTTAAAAGCAATGCAACAATAAATGCAGAAAATTCAGTGGTACTTCCTAAAGTAGTCATTGCCCAAGGAGCAAACGACGTTGCCATTAACTCAAATGTAACGTCTTTACAAGTGACGACTACCGGTGAGGTTAAATTATCAGGAAAAAGTGACATTGTAAATTTATCTCTAAAGACAAACGCAAATGTAGATCTACAAACAATTGGGCGAATAAGTAATCTTGAAACAGTTAATAAAGAAACTTAAAGTAACGATAGGAACAGAAACGAAAATTGGCAATCTTGTTATTCTAACAGGATCAAAACCTTCTGATATAATTGAAAACTATAATTCTATAAAAAGAAATGTCGAACAAGTTGGCGGAACAAAGAACCCAGATATACCTTCTTCATCTGGCAACTCAGGTAGTGGTGGTAATGACACAACAGCACCAATAGCAGTTACGGGGGTAATAGGGTCAAGTCTAGATACAAACCCTCTTACATTAGGTGGCATACAAAACATCATTTCTTGGACGGCTAACACAGCATCTGATCTTTCTTATTATGAAGTATTTAGATCAACCAATCCAAATGGTACAACTGGGGCAACAAAAGTAAGTAGTAATGTAGCAAAAGGTGTAATAACATTTAATGATACTTCCGTAGTTGCGGGAACTAGGTACTATTATACAGTTTATGCCGTAGATACTAGTGGAAATCGATCGGCTAGTTCGAATGTGGTAATGGTGGCAACTTTTAATGATATTCTTGTTTCAATTCCATCAGAGCCAACAGGGTTACAAGGTGTGTCTCCAACAATGGCAGGCAATGATGGAAAAATCACAGGCATTGAAGAAAAACTACTAAAGTTTGCTGAAAAGGAATTAAAGAAAAAAGGAGCAAAAGTTTTATATACAAATATGTTCCTCGAAACTAATCCTAATGTAAAATTTTCATTAAGAAAGCAATTGTGGACTCCACCAGTTTTAGACAAGACGCATTTTATAATTAATGTTAAGGATATGCATAAAGAAAAATGGATCGAAACAAATCATTTTCCTGAAGATTTCACAGTAAAAGAATGGAATCAAATTAATGAAAATGAGCTAGAATCCTTACGAAATGCCGATTGGTATCCCAAGCATTTATCACCATTTGAGAGCTATCATTTTGGTGAAATAAGTTTAAAAACAAGCTTTTGGGCTTTCTATAAGGATGAGATCATTGGCTGGATAGCAGGTAACATTGTTAATAATGAAACTTTGTTTATAACTTCACTCTTCTTTAAAGACGATAAAAGGAATCATTATATCTTAAGACCATTATTGGGTGAAGTAATAAAAAATCAAATTAAAATTAATATTCCGTATGCTTGTTTTGATGTGAGAAATAAAGATGAAAAGTATTAAAATTTTTTAAGAGATTTTTTAAAAATTATATTCAAAATACAATTGAAACTCATAGTTCATATAAAATATTAAGAACGTAATAAAGAATCTTTAATAAGCATTAGTACGATGTTTGTTGTCAGTTCTAGTTAATATGAAAAATAAGAAAAGCCCCATCAATACTGGGTTTCCAGTGTGATAGGGCTTTAAGATTTTGTCTAATGTGACAACGTTCAAATTAACGAGAGTAGAACTCAACGATTAATTGTTCTTGGATTTCAGCTGATAATTCAGAACGCTCTGGAAGACGTACAAATGTACCTTCTTTTTTGTCAGCATCAAATGATAAATAATCTGGTACGAAGTTGTTTACTTCGATTGCTTCGTTTACAGTAGCAAGGTTTTGAGATTTTTCACGTAGAGAAATCACTTGACCTGGTTTAACACTGTATGAAGGGATGTCAACGCGTTTACCATCAACTAAAATGTGACCATGGTTAACTAATTGACGAGCTCCACGACGAGTGCGAGCTAAACCTAAACGGTATACTAAGTTGTCAAGGCGAGTTTCAAGAAGGATCATGAAGTTTTCACCTGCAACACCTTTTAATTTTGAAGCTTTGTTGAATAGGTTTTTGAATTGACGTTCAGTCATACCGTACATATGACGAAGTTTTTGCTTTTCTTGTAATTGTAAACCGTATTCAGATAATTTTTTACGTTGGTTTGGACCGTGTTGACCTGGTGCATAAGGGCGTTTTTCTAATTCTTTACCTGTGCCGCTTAAAGAAATACCAAGGCGACGAGACACTTTCCAAGATGGACCTGTATAACGAGACATAGTTGTCTCCTCCTTTAAATTTGGTTTTTTTGTTGTAAAACAAAAACCAGTTGTACCCGACACTTGCTGTATTTTATTTTCATGTATCTTCGCCCTTGCAGCCGACAGGGTTACACAATACACCATCTACATAGAAAAGCGGAGAACGCTCGTTCAGCTCCGAAGCGCACTGGAACTTCCGACAAGAAGGCGCTTTTTGCCTTCGTAGGAGGAAGTGAAGTGATGCGAGGAGCTAGCGTTCGAAGCTAGACAATAAGAAAAGCGGAGAACGCTCGTTCAGCTCTGATGCGCTCATGAAGTTGCCCGCATACTACATAATGTAGAGGAATAAAATACATGCACAGCTTATACAACTGCTGCGTTTATTTTACACGAAGACAATTGTATTATTTTTTCTAAATAACGTCAAGAAATAATGTCATAAAGTGAATAAATAAATCTGCGTTAATTGGTGCTTAATTACAATATTTTCTAAATAATATAGTAGATAATCGTCATTGAAAACTAAAACATCCATATTTCCACAATTTTATAGTCATATAGACATGAAAAGTGTATACTTTACTATAAGTTAATAGCAATTTATTTCTTTAAGATAAAAGAAAAGGTGATTTTATGATAGGGCATCAGCAGACATTAATTAATATCAAATCTGATTTATTAAGTATATGTGTAAGTTCTGTTGACGAACAAAATAAAAATACTTCTACATTACTTTATGAATGCTTAAATCATCATTTTGATATTGATGAATGCTATTTTCTTTTATATAAAGGAGAAAATTTAAAACCTTTTAATATAAATCCATCATTTGAATTTAAATATAGTAGCATACCATGGGGAATTCTTGAATCATATTTCAAATGCCAAAAAACGGTAGAAATCCCTCAGTTTTTAAAGAGTATAAATGAATCTCAACAAATATCTCATATGGTAATGTTAAAAGATGAACAAGTTGATATTCGAGGTGTCTTACTTTTGAAACCTACTCCAAAATGGAGTGCCTTTTCTGAATCTGAATTTTTTGAAGGTTTCCTAGAAATTGTTATAAAAATAATACACATGTTAGATGAGAATTTTGAAGTACGGCAAAATGAAAATCAATATCGTAAATTATATAATATGTCAGATTTATTCCACTCCACAATGGATATTGATTTGATTTTAGAAAATGTCTTAGTTAATATTCAAGAAAACTTTCCAAGCTTTGATGTTGAATTAATTTTATCTAATGACCAGGATCGTCAAACGAAAGTGCATATAAAACCTTTTGATTATTTGTCTGAACGCCCATCAGCAATTGAAGCATTTGTATCGGGAAGATTAACGACAGAACAAGCAGATGATTTAAATCGATGTTTATTAAATGCGCCAATAAAAGGGCGACAAGCAATTTATGGTATTTTACAAGTAAGTGCTCCGATTTCCTATGTTTTTTCTCCTACGCAAAAGGATTTTATTCGTATGCTTGCACATGCGTCAGGAAATGCACTGGAAAATGCCAAGCTTTATCACCAATCACATCGATTAATCAGCGATTTACAGTTAATTAACGAGACGTCGCATCGTTTAAATATGAAGCTAGACATTAATGAAATGTTTATGTTTTTACAAAAGCAATTAATGAAATCATTTCAGCCAATGGAACTTTGCTTCGTATTTAAAGAAAAAAATGAATATAAGCTTACCGAAGCATCGACGGATTTATTTAAATCAGATGAAGGAAAGCTTTATATAGATCATGTAAAGAAGCATTTTGAAAACAATCAAGATTCATTGTTTATTGCAGATTTTAGCCGCCTTTTATCTCAAGAAGTACACTATAAATCATTAATGGCTATTCCTATGATTGTTGAACAACGAATTAATGGATTTAGTATCGTTTTGCATCGTGATTCATACTTTTTCTCATTTGATAGTTTTAAATTAATGCAATCATTAATTCATCACTCTTCATTAGCAATTGCCAACTCAATACTCCGCAATCAATTGCAGGAAATGGTAGACCATGATCATTTAACTAAACTGTATGCCCGTGGCTATTTGGATAAATTTGTTGAAAAATCTTTGCAGAATGATGATTCAGGAATGTTCCTACTTATTGATATAGATAATTTTAAACGAGTGAACGATACGTATGGACATCAAGTAGGGGATGAAATTTTAGTACAAATAGGTGAACAGTTAATTAATATTATTGGAACTCGAGGTATTTGTGCTCGCTGGGGTGGCGAGGAAATGTCTGTTTATGTCCCAAATATACTTCATGATGAGGCAATTAAGCTGTCGAAGCATATCGTCGAAGTAATACCCGAGGTAACTAATCCAAGAGTTACAATTTCTGCTGGATTAATTACGTGGAGTAAGCAACAACGTCCGGAATTTCAATCTATCTTCTTGCAAGCAGACACGGCTTTGTATAATGCAAAAAATAACGGGAAAAGCCAAGTTTGCGTCTTTGATGAATCTATGTTATTTCAATAATAAAAAACTTATTCCAAAGGGTCTGTTCCAAAATGAATGGGCCCTTTGGAACTTTTGTTAAAGCTTCTTATAGCATGAGCAGAACAAAGATGTTTAGCAGGGGCAATATTATTAAGCAAATATTTTCGAAAGAATAAAGGGTGTCCAAAAATTTTTACTTTTGGACACCCTCATATTTTGGAAAGCTTATTATAAATATTTTTGTAATGTTTCAACGAATAATTCCAAACCTTTTTGATCTTCTGAAGAGAAGCGATTTTTAATCGGGCTATCGATGTCTAACACACCAATAATTTCATCATTTTTAATTAGTGGAATCACAATTTCAGAATTTGATGCTGCATCACAAGCGATATGCCCAGGGAATTCGTGTACATCTTCAACTACAATTGTTTCACCTTTAGATACTGCTGTTCCACAAACACCACGTCCAACCGGAATTCGAACGCATGCAGGAAGACCTTGGAATGGTCCTAAAACAAGTTCTCCATTTTCCATTAAATAAAAACCAACCCAATTGATTTGATCTAAAAATTGATTTAATAATGCTGAGGCATTACTTAAATTGGCAATTGAATTTGTTTCACCTTCTAGTAAGGCTGCTAACTGTTTTGATAATGTTTCATATTGATTTAAAACGGGACCCTCATAATTAATTTTTGTAAACATGTTAAACCTCCAAGAAAACTTTATTTAAAAACGGACTCGTAATGTTGATGTAAATCCTCTACACAATGAGCATCTGAGCCGAAAATAAGCGGTAATGAAATAGATTGAGCATATTCGATCATGTGCATTGGCGGATATGGTTCTTTACAATAAGTTTTACTTAGCCCAGCACTATTTACATCTAATTCATTACCTTTTTCCTTCATACAATTTAATATTTCTTTAATACGATCGTCGTCTTCAATTTTTTCTTCATGTGCAAGCTGGAATTTATGAACTAGCGTTGGATGACCAATTCTTTTAGGCTTAAAATATCCTAAATTGGCATTAATAGATTTTAACACAGTATCATAATAAAGGTTGTATAAAGCTTCTACACCGCCAATTTTTTGTGCAAAATCTAAATAGACTTCCTTTGAAAAATCGATGCATGTATATGTATCATTATGCTTTAAAAAGTGTACTGATAGTATTGAATCATCTAAAAGCGGGCCTACAATATCGAGCAATGCCCTTGTTTCTGTTTCATAACCAACTATATAATCGATTTCTAACCCAATTTTAATTGTAATGTCCTTGGCATACTCTGCTTTTAACTGTTTTAATTTTTCAATATAAGAAGTGAGCAGTTTTGGTTTCATGCCACTATCTTTATCAGGTGTAGGATCAACGAAGTTTGTAGGCAAAGGTGCATGCTCAGTAAATGTAATTTCGGAAAATTTTAGGTCGATAGCTTTTTCTATATACTTTTCAAAAGGATCTGTTGTCCCATGTGGGCAAAATGGTGTATGAATATGACCGTCTTTTTTCATAATTTGGACCTCCATTTCATTTATAAGTGTTCACTTTAGTAAAAAACCTTTATTTTTTTAAACAAATGATAAAAAACATGGTATATTATAGTTACAAAATAGCCGATGCAGTGATAAGGAATAGGGGGCTTACGATGAAGTATATCATTATTGTTATCATCGTACTATTAGCATTATTTTTTGTAGGGTTGTTTAACCGACGTAAACATACTGCTATTATACAGCGACTTGAAGATGAAAAAATGCAAATTCAGCACTATCCTATATTTGAGGAGCTAACAAAAGTAAAAGCTTTAAATATGAACGGTCAAACAGAAGAAATGTTTGAACATTGGCGGAACATGTGGACCGAAGTAATCGATGTACATGTAATCAAAATTGATTCTATGCTTTTTGACGCTGAAGAATACATAGATCGCTTTAAATTTAAAAAAGCAACGATTGTTGAACGGGAAATCGAATCATATATCGAAAAATGCGAACAAAGTAAAAATCAAATTATAAAAGAATTAGATGAATTAATTGGCAGTGAAGAGAAAAATAGAATCGAAATTGAACAATTAAAAGAACAATATCGTTCTGCGCGTAAAACATTATTAGCGCATCAATATTCCTTTGGCCCTGCATTAAGTTCATTAGAAAAATTAGTAGAACAAATTACGCCGAAATTTGATGAATTTGTTAATTTAACTCAAGAAGGGAACTATTTGCAAGCTAGAGAAATAGTTCTTGCATTGAATAGTGAATCGCAAAATTTATTCCATCTGTTGAATGAGGTACCGTCATTATTAGCTGAAATTCAAACAAAAATTCCGAACGCCATACATGAATTGAGAAATGGCCAACGGGAAATGGAGGAGCAATCCTTTTATTTACGACATTTAGAGCTGACGGAATACTTGGATAAGCTTGAATCTGAATTAGATACATTAAAAGAACAATTGGCAAATCTTGAAGTTTCAACAGTGGCACCACGTATTGCGGAAATTAATGATGAAATTGAACAGTTCTATGATTTATTAGAGAAGGAAGTATTTGCAAAAAATTATGTAGATAAAAATTGTGACCAGGCTTATACATCTTTAAATGAAGTATTGCGAGTTACAAAAGAAGTAAGTAATGAAACGGTATATGTTCAAAGTAGTTATCATTTATCTGAAAAAGAAGCTGAAATACCAAAACTAGGCTTAAAGCAACTCGAAATAATTCAAAAAAGATATGAATTGTTATTGTCACGAGTGCGAGAAGAAAAATCAGCTTATTCAAGCTTACAAGAAGAATTAATTGAAATTAGTGAAGAAATCGAGCGAATTAAAGATGAGCAAGAGCAATTTTCAAATCGATTGAAAAATTTACGAATCGATGAAAATAAAGCGAGAGCTCAATTAGATTCATTAAGAAAGCTTTTACAAGAAACAGACCGTCAATTAAATAAAGCAAATATTCCTGGAATCCCTGAAGAAATGGATGCTCGAATAGAAGAAGCAGAGGAGCAATTGTTTATAGTTATGCAAAGTCTCCAAGAAGTACCGTTAAATATGCAACAAGTTCATAATAATTTACAAAATGCTGAAAAATGTATTCAAGATGTTAATAATCATGCAAAAGAAATGATTGAAAATGTAATGCTCATTGAAAGAATGATTCAATATGGAAATCGCTATCGTGCTACAAATCAACGGGTACATGAACTTTTACTTGAGGCGGAAGAAGCATTCCATCAGTATCGTTACATAAAGGCATTAGAAGATGCAGCAGCAGCAGTTGAAGCAGCTGAGCCAGGTGCTATAAAACGTATTGAAGAACTAGTTGAAGAAGAACTATATGCAAAATTACAAAGCTAGACAGTATACGACTATTGACAAAAGAGTTATAATAAAATAAGAAACAAGCCACCGCACAAAAAAGTGTAGGTGGCTTTCTTATCGACAGGAAAAGAAAGAAGGATAACAATGATTTACCTAGATAACAGTGCAACAACAAAACCACATAAAGAGGTTTTAGATACATTTGTTCAAGTGAATGAATCCTTTTATGCAAACCCAGCTTCTATTCATGAAGCCGGCGTTAATGCAAATACTTTGCTAGATAGAGCTCGTAGCCAAATAGCAAATATTCTTCATACAGAAGACAAGTATGTACTTTTTACAGCTGGAGGAACTGAATCAAATAACTTTGCGATATTTGGTGTACCGAAAGCAAATACTCATAAAGGAAAACATATTATTACAACGGAAATAGAACATCCATCGATATTAGAGGCTGTAAAAGCTTTACAAAAGGACGGCTATGAAGTTGATTATTTGAAAGTTGATCATACAGGTGTAATTTCTCTAGAGGAGCTTCAAGAAAAAATTAGAAAAGACACTGTTCTTGTAAGCATTATGCATGTGAACAATGAAATGGGTGCAATTCAGCCTATCGAGCAGGCTGCAAAAATCATTCATGAAAATAGTCGTGCAGTTTTTCACGTTGATGCTGTTCAAAGCTTCGGGAAACTTCCAATTTATTTTAAGGGTGAAACTGGGCCTGATATCATATCCATTTCTGGTCATAAAATTCATGGTTTAAAAGGATCAGGTGTAATTGCATTTCGTAAAAAAATGAATATTATTCCGCTACTGCTTGGTGGTGGCCAAGAAAGTGGATTACGTAGCGGTACAGTTGCAGTTCCACAGGCTGTCACATTAGCAAAAGCATCTCGAATCGCTATTGAACAATTGGAACAATCCATGGAAAAATATCGGAAATGGCATAATGACCTAATTGAATTTTTAACAGGTTTCGGTGAAAATATTCATTTATTATCTACCAAAGATGGCGCACCACATATATTATCCTTTAGTGTGAAAGATTTAAAAGGAGAAATATTAATTAATGCACTACAAAAAAGAGGAATTATTGTATCGACTTCAAGTGCTTGTTCTTCTAAACAAAAGAAAACAAGTCATGTTGTAGAAGCATTAAAAATTGACCCGCTATATAAAAAAGGTGTTATTCGATTAAGTTTCGGTGCTTTAAATACAGATGAGGAAATTGCAGAATTTAAAAAAGCTTTTACTAGCATTATAAAAGATTTAAAAGGAGACAATTATTAATGATTTGGAAAGAAATTTTAATCCGCTATGGAGAATTATCTACAAAAGGACGTAATAAAAAAGATTTTATTAGCAGACTTCGAACAAATATACGTCATACATTTACAGATATTGGGCCTCTCAATATTTTAACTGAACGAGATCGAATGCATATTGAAATCGAAAATGAAGAGCAGTATGAAGTTTTAATGGAAAGATTGCCAAAAGTGTTTGGAATTCAATCATTTAGTCCCGTCGCGATATGTGAAAAAAATTTAGAAGACATAAAAAAATTAGCATTATTTATTATGGAACAATTTAAAGAACGACAAATCACATTTAAAGTGGAGGTTCGCCGTTCAGATAAATCCTTTCCATTAGAATCCCATGAACTTCAACGTGAAATTGGTGGTACAGTATTAAGTAAAAACCCGAATATATCGGTAAATGTAAAAAAACCGGATGTAGAGCTTCGCGTAGAAGTACGAAAAGATGCGATTTATATGATGGCTCAAATTATTCAAGGTGCAGGTGGAATGCCTGTTGGTTCCAATGGAAAATCACTTCTTATGTTATCTGGCGGTATTGATAGTCCTGTTGCAGGATACTTATTAATGAAGCGAGGAGTTCGATTAGAAGCAATTCATTTCTTTAGTCCGCCTTACACAAGTGATAATTCATTACAAAAAGTAAAAGATTTAGCAAATGAATTAACAAAATTTGGCGCAAATATTCGACTTCATGTTATTCCTTTTACAGAAATACAAGTATTGATTAAAGAACGAGTTCCTGCAAATACAATTATGACATCTACAAGAAGATTAATGATGCGAATTGCAGATAAAGTACGAGAAGAAATTGGTGCGCTTGGTATTGTAACAGGAGAAAGTTTAGGACAAGTAGCTAGTCAAACTTTAGAAAGTTTAACAGCTATTAATGATGTAACAAATACACCAATTTTACGTCCGCTAATTGCCTTTGATAAACTTGAAATCATCGAGATAGCAGAACAAATCGGAACGTATGAAACATCGATTCGTCCATATGAGGATTGCTGTACAATCTTTACACCTGCTAATCCGAAAACAAAACCGAAAGTTGAGAAAGTTAATTATTATGAAAGCTTTACGGAGTTTGATGAATTAATTGAACGTGCTGTACGAAATCGTGAAGTTTACAAGTTCCCAGAAAAGAAGATGAAAGATAAATTCGAGGATTTATTATAGTCACTAAAACAGAATAATAGTACAAATTTCCACCTACCTTTTGTGTATTAAATTTTTAATATCGCACATTCTATATGCACAAGGAGGTGAGAGACATGGCTTCAAACAACAACGGTAATAGCAACAAACTTTTAGTGCCTGGTGCTAACCAAGCATTAGACCAAATGAAATACGAAATCGCTCAAGAGTTTGGTGTTCAACTCGGACCTGAAGCGTCTTCTCGTGCAAACGGGTCAGTCGGAGGAGAAATTACTAAACGTCTTGTACAACTGGCTGAATCACAATTACGTGGTACTTCTGGCCAATAATTAAAAAATAGGGCTAGTAGCATTCGTGCTGCTAGCTTTTTGATTTGTTTTTAGGGAGGTTCTCAAAATAACTTTCAGACGCCTTCTTTTTTTGTGGAAGGTATTTTATTGAATCATCGTAAAAACTCCTAGGAGTGATTTGGGTAAACCAATTTTTAAATCTCAATACCGATAAAAATAGTTATATATCAGTTTAATCATTTTATTATTATTTTTTTTTGGAAAATATGCACTTAATACGAAAATTACTCTTTTTCGAGGAATATTTTGATATTTTAGATGAATATTATTATAATTAGGATAATGTATCTTAATAGATACTTAAAGGGGGAGAAATTATGAGAAGAGAAGATTTATTAGCTCCTGAGAAATACAATATAGTAGATGAGATTGAAAAATTTGCAAAAATTAGTAATAAAATTGCATTAATTGTTCATCAAGAAAATGGAGAAATAAAAAAAATATCGTATTCTGATTTAATAAAAAAAGCAAATAAAATCGCAAATTTATTTAAAACTAACGGGTTAGTTAAAGGTAATGTTGTTCTTGTAATGGTGCCACGCTCAGAAGAAGCATATATTACATACATCGGGGCATTAAAAGCAGGACTAACAATTATTCCAAGTTCCGAAATGTTAAGAGCAAAAGACATTGATTATCGAATTGCTCATTCAAACGCAAAAGCTATTGTTGCATTTGAAAATGAAATTTCACAATTTGATGATGTACAAAGTTTAGATGGTTTAAAACTATTCGTATATGGTAAGTCTCATGAACCATGGATTTCAATAAATGATAATTTGACTTCTTTATCAGAAGAATTTGAGGATGTTGGGACGAAAAATTCTGATATTGCATTTTTATCCTACACAAGTGGAACAACAGGAAATCCTAAAGGTGTAGTTCATTCCCACGGTTGGGGTTATGCTCATCTACGAACAACAGCTACACATTGGCTTGGTGTAAAGGAAGATGATATCGTATGGGCAACTGCAGCTCCAGGCTGGCAAAAATGGATTTGGAGTCCTTTCCTAGCAGTATTAGGTAGTGGTGCAACAGCATTTGTTCATATTGGTCGATTTGAGCCACAAGAATATCTTCAAATGCTTCAAGACAACAAAATTAATGTTTTATGTTGTACACCAACTGAATACCGATTAATGGCGAAGGTAAATCAACTTGCACAATATGATTTATCAAGTTTAAAAAGTGCAGTATCTGCAGGGGAACCATTAAATAGTGAAGTGATTAATAAATTTTTAGATGTATTTTCCCTTCAAGTACGAGATGGATACGGACAAACGGAAAATACTTTATTAGTTGGTACATTGATTGACATGAAACCAAAGCCAGGTTCGATGGGTAAACCAACTCCAGGAAATGTTGTTGAAGTAATTAATGATTTAGGAGAACCAACAAAACCGGGTGAAGTTGGAGATATTGCCGTGCATTCTTCAACGCCAGCTTTATTTAAAGGATATTTAAAAGAAGAAGAACGAACTAAAATGCAATATCGTGGAGAATGGTTCTTAACTGGTGACCGTGCATATAAAGATGAAGATGGTTACTTTTGGTTTGAAGGACGAGGAGATGATATTATAATCTCTTCAGGTTATACGATTGGACCGTTTGAAGTGGAGGATGCTTTAGTAAAACATCCTGCGGTAAAAGAGTGCGCGGTAGTAGCAAGTCCAGATGAAATTCGAGGAAGTATTGTAAAGGCGTTTGTTGTATTACGAGATGAATCGTTAAAGGCAAGTCCTACCATTGTTAAAGAATTGCAGGATCATGTGAAAGAGATTACTGCACCATATAAATATCCAAGAGCTATCGAATTTATTGATGAATTACCAAAAACATCATCAGGAAAAATTAGAAGAATTGAGCTTAGACAAAAGGAACTTTCAAAGGAAATTCATAACTAATAATATGAAAATAGATTAATAGTTGGTCATTATTTCCTAGGGAATAATGTCGAAATAAAAGGCGGAGAAGCAGTTTTTTAAGCTGACTTTTCAGCCTTTTTTGTATGAATTAAAAGCAGTTAAACCACTCATCAAGCAATGTAGTGCCATATTTGTTAAGATCATATAGAGTTACTATATAATTTTAAAGAATAAGTTTCATGAAATAACGAATTAATATAATAGGAGCTATTTATTAAAAATTTAAAATTAACTCGGTAATCTAGACCTTTTAAAAAAAGATGAAATTTTTTGAAACAAATGGTAAACAAAATCGTATGTATGAATGGAGGAGGAGTAGATAATGAATACAAAAAGATGGATTGCTTTAAGCTGTGCTGTAGTTTTACTTGTTATTTCAATTGGTTTAAACACCGTTTTCACAATGTTAAAAACAAATTTCTTTAGTGATTTTGATAGTCTAATCAGCACTGAACAAGAAATGTTTGAAACAGTATTAGAACCCGGTGATTTCGGAAAGAGAATTGCTTTATTATCAGTAGATGGAACAATACAAGATGTTGGTACAGGAAATGCATGGACTTCTGTACAGTATGACCATCAAGCTTTTTTAGCCCAATTAGACAATATTATGTATGATGACACTGTTCAGGCAGTAGTATTATATGTAAATTCACCAGGTGGTGGGGTTATAGAATCGGCTGAAATTCATGATAAATTAGTTGCGATTAAACAAGAAAGAAATATTCCAATTTACGTATCAATGGGATCATATGCTGCTTCAGGTGGTTATTACATATCAGCGCCGGCAGATAAAATTTTTGCGCATCGTGAAACAATTACCGGCTCGATTGGTGTTATTATGCAAAGCTATAATTTTGCAGAATTAGCTGATAAAGTTGGCATTAAATTTGAAACAATTAAATCTGGTGAACATAAAGATATGTTTGGTGGAACAAGAGAAACAACAGAAGAAGAAAAAGCAATGGTTCAAGAAATGATTAATGAATCTTATGAAGCATTTGTTGATGTAGTTGAGCAAGGTAGAGGTATGTCTGAAGCTGATGTTAAAAAAGTAGCTGACGGAAGAATTTTAGGTGGTTCCCAAGCTGTTAAAGCAGGTCTTGTTGACGAACTAGGCAGTCTTGAAGATACTATTGCATCAGTGCGTGCTGATTACGATTTAGAAGATGCAGAACTATTTGAGTATGACACTAGTTATGGCAGTTTTACATCTTTAATAGGAATGAAAATAGGTTCATTTTTCGGACTTTCAGCAGAAGAACAATTAATTAAAAAGCTTATGTCTTCAAATGAAGTACCTAGAATGATGTACTTATATGGTGAATATTAAGGAGGGGATTGGATGTCACAATTAGAAAATGAAGACACAAATGTAATGAATAGTGAAGCCAATGAAGAATCCTCTCTTGAACAAAATACTATAAAGATTGTGAATCAGTATGAAGAAAAAACAGCTGGATTTTGGATAAGATTTTGGGCGTTCGCTATTGATTCATTAATTGTAAGTGCGATAGTAGGTATATTAGTTAAACCAATATTTTACCTTTTCGATTGGAGTTTATCAGAATCCAATTGGTATGCACCGATGACAATTATTTCAGGGATTTTCTATTATTGCTATTTCGTCATAACAACAAAAATTTGGAATCAAACAGTCGGGAAAATGATATTTGGCATAAGAGTAAAATCGTTAAATGGAGAGAAGTTGGATTGGTTAACAGTACTATTCCGAGAAGTAATCGGTAGATTTATTAGTAATACAATTCCAATCATTTATGTAATGGTTGCCTTTATGCCAAAAAACAATGGTTTACAAGATTTGATTGCAGATACAACGGTTGTTCATGAAAAGGTCTATATAAAAAATACGAAAGAAATTATTACGGAGAAGATCGAGAAGTTCGAATCGGAAAACACTATAACACCATCGATGGAATGAAAAGTATAAATTATTGACTAAATTAAAAAAGATTATTCATTTTAATTGGATTTCTCGTTAAAAATTGTAAGCTAAGTTGTTTGCAAAATTGGAAATGTCTTTAGTAAGATAAAGTTAATAAAAGGAGGTTTTCATTATGGCACAAGTAACATTTAAAAATAACCCAGTAACATTAATTGGAAATGAAGTAAAGGTAGGAGATAAAGCTCCTGATTTTACAGTATTGGCTAATGATTTATCACCAGTAACTTTAAAAGATTCTGAAGGAAAAGTTCGTTTAATTGCTTCTGTTCCTTCATTAGACACAGGTGTATGTGATGCTGAAACGCGTCGATTCAACGAAGAGGTTTCAGCTTTAGGTGCAGATGTAGCATTTTACACAGTATCGGTTGATTTACCATTTGCTCAAAAAAGATGGTGTGCAGCTGCAGGAATTGAAGGTGTTCACACTGTATCAGACCATCGTGACCTTTCATTTGGAGAAGCTTATGGTGTGTATATGAAAGAATTACGTTTACTTGCACGTGCAGTGTTTGTTATCGATAAGGAAGGTACTGTTACATATGTAGAGTACGTTCCAGAAGGCACAAGTCACCCAAATTATGAAGCTGCAATTGAAGCTGTAAAAGCAGAATTAGCGAAATAATTTTGTTTAACTTCAAGATTTCTTATAGTAATATAAAGAGTATCGGTGAGATATTCTATTGTTATATTTATTTATAAATGTAGACCCACTCAAATTTTGAGTGGGTTGTTCATTTACAAAGGAGTTTATTATGGAAAAGTTTGAACAAATATTTTCGTATATTAATGATAAAGCAGAAAAGTATGAACAAAGTGAAAGCATTTCATTTTTAGATGGTGTTTTGCAATCTTTAGAAGATATACTTGATGAAACAAATACATGGGTTGGAAAAGATGCTTCAAAAGAAGAGATTCGAAAAGCTATTCAAATTGCTATTTTAAAAGGAATGCGCAAATCTTCACAGCCCAATCATCAAATGACACCTGATACATTAGGGCTTTTAGTTGGTTACTTTGTTGAGCAGTTTTTTGAAGAGCAAATTAAAACTAGCCAAATTTCTATATTAGATCCTGCATTAGGAACAGGAAACTTACTGTTAACTGTTATGAATTTACTCCATGGAAAAGTTTCAGCAACTGGTATTGAAGTAGATGAACTATTAATCCGTTTAGCTGCCGATACTGCTGAAATAATCGAACAGCCTGTAGTACTTTATCACCAAGATGCATTGCAAAAAATGCTAGTTGATCCTGTTGATGCTGTAGTATGTGATTTGCCTGTTGGATATTACCCGAATGAAGAAGTGGCGCTAGATTATGAATTATGCGCCCACGAAGGAATGAGTTTTGCTCACCATTTATTTATTGAACAGTCACTTAATCATACAAAAGATGGCGGCTACCTATTTTTCTTAATACCAGCCAATTTATTTGAAACAGAGCAAGCAAAGGATTTACATAAATATTTGAAAAAACATGCTTGGATTCAAGCAGTTATTCAACTTCCTGAAAATCTATTTGCTTCAAAAGCACATGAAAAAAGCATCCTCATTTTACAAAAACAACATAAAGAATTACGAGCACCACGTGAAGTGCTATTAGCAAAAGTACCAAACATGTCAAATAAACAAGCACTATCAATGTTCTTTGAAAAAGTACAAATGTGGAAGAAAAATAAATAAAAAGAGAAGGGGCTATTCAGAAATTTAAACATTCTGTTTGCCCCATCTCTTTTTATTTTATATTACAAACTTTATAGACAATATTTACAACAAAGTGTCTAGATAATATATATACAATAAAAATTGCTATAAAGAAAATAATCCAATATTGTTCCTGATTTTCAATAAATGCTCTCAATGAGGAATCTTCAAAAATTCGAACTAGAGCCATGTGCAGTAAATAAATGGACATGGTGTTTGTTCCAATGGCCGTGAAAAATAATTTTCTTTTTGGAATAAGAGTTAAAAACATATAAGTTGCTGCAGCCATGCAAATATATGCAACAAGTCGATTAGCCCAACCAAATGGTAGCAATGATAAACCGATTTCCTCATAGGAGCTTTTTCCGTGTAACCATTCGCTAAATTCAACTGGTATAAAGTAATAAATACTAATAAAAAGTATTACCCCAATAATAGTGCCTATAATGATATTTGTTCGGGTTTTTAATTTCTCAAAATGGCTATTTTGCAAGTAGTAACCCATCAAGAAAAATGGGAAGAAGAAAAATGTTCTTGAAATACTTAAAAATTCACTTACATGCGAATCATATCCAATTAATAATGAAATAACTATCGCAATCGGTAATCCATATTTAATTTTCCCAAAAAAATACAGCAATATATTCCAAAGGATTAAGCTCACTAAAAACCAAAGTGCCCAACGAGGAATAAAGAAGCTTAAACTAATTGAATCATCAAAAATATAAAGATAGTATAAGCTATAGCTTACTTGTAAAATGGCATATGGCAATAATAATTTCTTTACGAGTTTTGTTAAATATCCAGCCTCGTACACTTTTTTAGAAAAATAACCAGAGATTAATATAAAAGCAGGCATGTGAAATGTATAAACAAATACGTAAATACTATCAAGCACATAATTATTGTGTAAAAACTTAGACAATATATGACCAACAACAACTAAAAAAATTAATATTGCTTTTGCGTTATCAAAATATGCAATTCTATTCAAAATAACTCTTTCCTTACAAATCTGTTTTTTAAATAATAGAATTTCTTAAAAGTTAAAGTGATTAACTTTAATTGTTTTATCATATTTTAAGCTATTATTCTATAATGTAACAAAAATTTAAAGAAACAAAAAAATCAGAGAGTTTGTGCACTCTCTGATTTTTTGAAAATTTTGAAATTTAGTTTTTAATTAAATCATTCTGGTGTACGTACTACTAATACGTCACATTTAGAAGAACGAACAATTGCTTCTGATACTGAACCAATTAGGAATCGTTCAACGGCATTTAAACCTGTTGCACCACAAACAATTAAATCTGCTTCTACTATTTTAGAAAGCTCTTTAGTAATAATTGTTTTTGGAGAACCATACTCAATAATAGCGTTTACATTTTTAACTCCAGCTTCTTCTGCTTGTTTTTTATAGCCGTCTAAAAGCTCTTCTGAAAATTGTTGAGCACGTTCTGCTATTGAACGGTCATATGCCTCGATTGCAGCGAAAGAACGAGTATCAATAACGTTTACTAAGTTTAATTTTGCATCGTTATTTCTTTTAGCGATTTCGATTGACTTTTTAAACGCATATTCAGCTTCCTTTGAACCATCAACTGCTACTACAATACTTTTATATTCAGTCATTTTAATTCCCCCTTCTTATTTTTTTATATTATACCAAAGGATAATATAAAAAAATATTAATTTTACAGAAAAATGTAAATCTTTCACAAATTATTCTTAATAAATACATAACTTTGTAATTTTTATAAGTTGATTTTTTTATGGCGGTGTTTGTTATCTTAATAAATATGAATAGAATAAAATTTCAGAGGGAAAAATCTTTTTGATTAACTAAATAATCTTTTTATTTATAATATTTCACTTTTTTTAAATGTTTTTTGAACTGACTTAGTTTTTGTTACCAGTTTTCAAAATAATTGGTATTATGAAATTAATTTACTAAAACTAAAAAAATTAACAACAGGGAGAGAAAGCAACAATGAAAATCGGAGTACCTAAAGAAATAAAGAACAATGAATATCGAGTAGCAATGACACCTGCTGGAGTAGTTTCTTTAACTAGCGCTGGGCACGAAGTCTATATTGAAACTGGAGCTGGGCTAGGCTCTGCATTTACAGATGCCGACTATATTGCTGCAGGTGCAAATATAGTTGAGACAGCAAAAGAAGCATGGGCTCAGGAAATGGTTATGAAAGTAAAAGAACCAATTAAAAGTGAATATCAGTATTTCCATGAAGGTTTAATTTTATTTACTTACTTACACTTAGCACCTGAACTAGAATTAACCCAAGCTTTATTAGATAATAAAGTAGTCGGTATCGCTTACGAAACAGTTCAGTTACCAAATAGATCATTGCCATTACTTACTCCAATGAGTGAAGTTGCTGGTAAAATGTCAGTTCAAATAGGCGCTCAATATTTAGAAAAAATGAGCGGTGGTAAAGGAATTTTACTAGGAGGAGTTTCTGGTGTTCCACGTGGTAAGGTAACTATTGTTGGGGGAGGTATGGCTGGTACGAATGCTGCACGTATTGCTGTTGGTATGGGGGCAAATGTTACGATTTTAGATTTAAACCCAGAACGTCTTCGCCAATTAGAGGATATTTTTGGCCACTCAGTTCAAACGTTAATGTCAAATCCATATAACATTGCTGAATCAGTTAAAGACTCTGATTTAGTGATTGGTTCTGTACTGATTCCAGGAGCAAAAGCACCAAAACTTGTTACAGAAGAAATGGTAAAATCTATGAAGCCTGGTTCTGTAATTGTTGATATTGCAATCGACCAAGGTGGAAGCTTCGAAACGACTGACCGTGTGACGACACATGATAATCCAACATATGTAAAACACGGGGTAGTACACTATGCAGTTGCAAATATGCCTGGTGCGGTTCCACGTACTTCAACAATTGCATTAACGAATAATACTGTACCTTATGCATTGCAAATTGCAAATAAAGGATATAAGAAGGCATGTATTGAAAATGAAGCGTTGAAAAAAGGGATTAATACATTAGAAGGTCACGTTGTTTACAAGGCTGTAGCAGATGATCAAGGACGTGAATACGTACCAGTGGATAATCTTTTAAAATAACGATATTTTACTTAATTCTTACTACTTGAAGGGAATTTTCTCTTTCAAGTAGTTTTTTTATACAAAAAATTTTATGATAAAAGTATTAATTATCAGAAAATATTAATTATTTAGATAGATTATATTTACTTTTACATGAAAATGTAATTTAATAGAGTTACTCTATTAAAATGTACAAATCTAGGGGGATTAAAATGAAAGTATTTTTTAGAAAGACATTTGGAGTTATGACAGTTTTAATGCTATTTTTACTTGCAGCTTGTAATGGTACAAGTTCAGAAACTGGTACTGAAAGTGAAACTGGAGATAACTCTGAGCAAGCAAGTGGAACAATTAATGCGAAAATTGGAGTTGTTTCATATTTAACTGGAGCTGGGGCAGCTTACGGTGAAGCGATTACGCAAGGACTTAAATTAGCTCAAAAAGAGATTAATGAGCAAGGCGAAGTAAACATTGAATTAGTAATTGAAGATTCTGCGGGAAAAGCAGAGCAAGCACTTTCTGCAGCGCAAAAATTAATGAATGATGATGAAATTTTAGCAATTATTGGGCCAACTTTAAGTACGGAATTTTTAGCTGTTGCGCCTGAAGCTGATTTAAATGGAATTTCAATTATCGGGACATCTACAACAGTAGATGGAATTCCTGAAATTGGAGATTATGTTTTCAGAAATGCGATTCCAGAATCATTGGCAATACCGACAGCTATGGAAAAAGCGGTTGAAAGAACACAAGCGAAAACAGTTGCATTAATTTATGGAAATGATGATGCCGTAACAAAAGGCGGCTATGAAGTAATGGAAAGAACAGCTAAAGAAATGGGACTTGAAATTTTAGCAACTGAGACATTCCAAAAAGGCCAAAGTGATTACAATGCTCAATTAACAAAAATTAAAAATGCAAACCCAGATTTAATTCTAGCTTCTGCTTTATATAATGAAGGTGCTGTAATAATGGACCAAGCGCGTAAAATGGGTATTGATGTACCATTTGTTGGTGGCAATGGATTCAACTCTCCACAGGCAATTGAAATCGCTGGAGATGCAGCAAATGGTTTAATAGTTGGTACACCATGGTTTGGTGAATCTGATGATCCAAAAGTAGTTGAATTTAATGAAAAATATGAGGCTGAATATGGAAAATTACCTGACCAATTTGCTGCACAAGCATACGATGCATTATACATTTATGCTGATGCTTTAAAAAGAGCGGGTAAAGCTGACCGTGATTTATTCAGAGATGCTTTAGCAGAAACAAAAGATTTAGATGGACTGTTAGGAAACTTCTCATTTAATGACATTGGTGATGTTGTAATGGATGTTACAGTTGTCGAAATAAAAGACGGAAAATTCGTTGAATTCCAATAATTCAGACGAACATTAAGCAATAAAAGAGACGAGCATACATTCATGTATGCTCGTCTTTAAAAAAACTCAATTTGCTAACGAGATTTACAAAATGATTTTTAAAGGATGATTGATATTGCTATTAGAACAATTAGTTAACGGAATAACTTTGGGCAGTATTTATGCAATCGTTGCTCTTGGTTTTACTCTTGTATTTGGGGTTTTAGGAATTATTAATATGGCACATGGTGAAATTTTCATGGTTGGTGCATTTGTTGGGGTAATGACTACGAGTGTTCTAGGATGGCCATTATGGTTAGCATTTATTGCTTCAATTGTTGTTACAGGAATATTAGGTTATTTATTAGAACGAATAACTCTTCGCCCTTTACGAGGGAAAAAAGGTGTTTCCCATTTAGCTCCTTTAATTAGTACGATTGGTGTCTCAATCTTACTTGAAAATTTATCTCACCATATTTTCGGAGCGGGAAATCAACCGTTTAGAGCACCCTTTGCACAAATAAGTATTGAAATAGGATCTATTACATTTTATCTTGTTCAAATTGTAATTTTTGCTATCTCTGTCATTTTAATGATTGGCTTATCAACTTGGCTTTCTAAAACGAAAGCTGGTAAGGCGTTACGTGCAACTGCGGAAAATTTAGAAACAGCTAGTATACTAGGTGTAGATACAAAGAGAATAATAACTTTAACAGTTATTATTGCTTCTGCTATGGGGGGAATTGCAGGGATTTTAGTAGGTATGGCATTTAACTCTGTAAGTCCACAAATGGGTCTATCAATGGGGTTAAAAGGACTTGCTATCATAATTCTAGGTGGAATGGGTAATGTCAAAGGTGCTATGACAGGCGGTTTAATTCTTGGTTTGTCGGAAACCTTACTTGTGGCTTTCGGAGATTCAGGTTATCGAGATGCAATTGCATTTATCATGATAATTGTTATTCTTTTATTAAGACCACAAGGAATATTTGGCTCAAAGATAGCAGAAGGCAGGTGATCTCATGTTAGCAGAAATAATTAATCCATATTTTTTACAAATTGCATCTTTTATTCTATTAAATATTCTTTTAGCAATAAGTGTATATGTTCCGTTATCCTCGGGTCAATTGTCTCTAGGTAGTGCCGGATTTATGGGAGTTGGTGCATACACATCTGCATTATTAACGATTCATTTTGATGTTCCACTTATTATTGGAATTTTAGCAGGTGCTTGTGTAGCTGGAATTCTAGGAATAATTGTTGGTATACCATCTCTTCGTTTATCTGGTGTTTACTTAGCCATTGCTACATTAGGGCTTGGAGAAGTAATACGAGTTATTTTTGTTAACTGGGAATCATTAACAAAGGGCTCAATTGGATTAACTGGTATTCCTCAAATGGGTAGGGAAATTTTAAACTTTGTAAAAGGTTTTGGATTTAACCCTGCAATGATAGGACTTAAAAATAATCAATTTGTTTTTTTATCAATATTCCTTATTCTACTCCTATTAGTTATTGCTACGATATGGTTTGTAGTACGACAACAAAATTCTCGTGTCGGCAGATCTTTCTCGTCAATTCAGATGGATGAAAAAGCTGCAGAATCAATGGGGATTAATATTACGTATTATAAAGTGCTGTCTTTTACTCAAGGTGCATTTTTAGCAGGTTTAGCTGGTGCACTGTTTGCACATGTTATGGGGTATATTTCTCCGTCTGATTTTTCATACCATCGTGCTGTTGAAATTTTAATTTTCACAGTATTTGGAGGTAGTGAAGTAATATTAGGATCGGTGTTTGGTGCAATTTTCTTAACATTAGTTCCTGAAGTATTACGCTTTATTAGCGATTATCGATATATCATTTATGGAATTGTCCTTATCATTTTGATGGCAGTTCGTCCTCAAGGAATTTTTGATGTCCATCTATTAAGTAGATTCAAAGGTTTAAAACGTTCAAAGGGAGGGACACGGTAATGGTTCTTAAAATACAAAACGTCTCAAAAAACTTTGGCGGGATTAAAGCTTTAAAAGATGTTACTTTTTCTATCAATAAAGGGGAAATTTACGGTTTAATTGGGCCTAATGGTGCTGGTAAAACAACGATGTTTAATTTAATTACAAATATTTTTGAACCAACATCAGGGGATATCGTTTTTAATGGCGAAAATATTACGGCATTAAAATCTTATAAAATTACCGAAAAAGGAATTTGCCGTACATATCAAAACATTCGTCTTTTTCCACAAATGTCTGCTTTGCAAAATGTAATGGTTGGTGGTCATTGTCGTAGTAAAGCAGGAGTATTTAGTAGTGTATTCCGTACAAAATCACAACGCAATGAAGAAATTGAACTGACAAAAAAAGCAGAAGAGCTGTTAGAATTAGTTGGGTTGTTAGAGTTTAAAGATACATTTGCTGAAAACTTAGCTTACGGACAACAAAGAAGGCTTGAAATTGCTCGGGCATTAGCGAGTAATCCAAGCTTGTTATTACTTGATGAACCAGCTGCAGGAATGAACGAAAAGGAAACTGATAGTTTATACGATTTAATTAAAACGGTACAAGCAAGAGGTATTACAGTATTAATTATCGAACATGATATGCCCCTTGTTATGAAGCTATGTGATCGTATCACTGTTTTAAACTTTGGAGAGAAATTGGCGGAAGGTACACCTGAGGAAATTCAATCTAATGAAGCGGTAATTGAAGCCTACCTCGGTAAAGAGGAGGAAGAAGAAATTGCTTAAACTAACAGGTATTGAAACGTATTATGGACAAATTCAAGCATTAAAAGGGATAGATTTAGAAGTTGTAGAAGGAAAAATCATAACACTTCTTGGTGCAAATGGGGCAGGAAAGTCCACTACAATGAAAACAATTGCTGGACTTTTAAAACCTAAAAAGGGAACGGTAGAATTTTTAGGTGAAAATGTAACGGGCTTGCGACCAGATCAATTGTTAAGAAAAGGTATTGCTCTAGTGCCAGAAGGACGTGCTATTTTATCAACTATGACGGTTATCGAAAATTTGGAGATGGGTGCATATCATCGCAAAGACAAAAATATAAAAGATGAAATAGAGCATGTAATTCAACGTTTTCCAATTTTAAAAGAGCGTCAGTCTCAAATGGCAGGTACATTATCAGGCGGACAACAACAAATGCTAGCAATCGCCCGCGCATTGTTGTCTAAACCGAAATTATTATTATTAGATGAACCTTCTATGGGTCTTGCGCCTCTAATTGTCGCGGAAATTTTTAATATTATTAAAGAAATTAACGATGCGGGTACAACAGTTCTACTTGTAGAGCAAAACGCTAAACAAGCATTAAAAATTGCTGACTATGGCTATGTAATGGAAACAGGGAAAATTATTATAGAAGGAAAAGCGACAGATTTATTAGAAGATCCAAGAATCGTCGAAGCTTATTTAGGAAGAAAATCTACATCCACTGATACGGTGAAGAACTAAATTGATCTAAGAAAGGGTGAACCAAAATCTATTTGGTTCACCCTATTTATTAACCTAGTACAACTAATTCCTTAGTAAATTTCGTTAAAATTTCAACACCTGATTGTGTAACGACTACATCATCTTCAATGCGGACACCAGTTACTCCTTCCTTATAAATACCTGGTTCAATAGTAAACACCATTCCAGGTGACAATTCCATCTCATTTGTACCAGTAACTGAAGGGAATTCATGAACTGAAATACCAAGACCGTGGCCTAATCGATGAGTAAAATAATCACCATAGCCAGCTTCTGTTATTGTATCTCGTGCAATTTTATCTAAATCCATTGCACGAATACCCGGTTTAACAGCAGCAATAGCATTTTCATTTGCACTACGAACAGTATTGTAAATAGTTTTTTGCTCCTCTGAAGGTTCACCGAAAGCAACAGTTCGAGTAATGTCTGAGCAATAACCTTCGTAAATAACACCTAAATCAAATAAAATCATATCACCTTTTTGGATTTTACGACTTCCGGGTGTCCCATGGGGAGATGCAGTTTTAGGCCCTGAAAGTACCATTGTATCAAAAGACATACTGCAGCCCTTTTCTTTAATAGCATTTTCAATCGCAGTTAAAATCTCCATTTCCGTTTTTCCCTCTGCAATTTCGTTGCATCCTACTTCTATTGCATAGTCTGCAAGTCTAGCAGCTTCTCTCATTTTTTCTAGTTCCGACGCATCTTTAATAACACGCATTTCGTTTATTTTGTCATCAAGTCGGGCAAAATTTGCTTGCGGATAAAATGTTTGCAATGCTTCTAAACGCTCAACTGTTAAATGGGATTTTTCAATTGCTAAAGTTGAGATTTCTAAATTACGTGATTTTATAGCGTTTGCAAGCTTTTCCCAAGCATTGTCAGTATCTAGATGTCCAACTGTTTCAAAAGTCCAACCTGCTGCTTTAGCATCTGGAACTTCCATTTGTGGGCAAATTAATAGTGGTTCAGCATTTTTAAATACCATCACACCAAGTAATCGTTCGTGGGGGTTACTTTTAAAACCTGAAAAGTAAAAAACATTATCAGGTGTTGTAATGAAAGCAGCATCATAGCCTTGATTTTGTAAATAGTTTTGCAAATTTTGAAGTTTATTCATAATAAATCCTCCTAAAGAGATGTGATGTTAATAAGTATAGCAAAAAGGAGGGAAAAAGGGGCTTAAAATAGAATAAGGTAATGGAAACAAATTGTTAAGGAGGATAAATAATGGAACTATCTTATCATGGACATTCAATTGTCAAAATAAAGACAAATGGTACAAATATTATTATTGATCCGTTTATTCGAGGAAACAGTATTACAGATTTAAAAGTAGAAAAAGAAACCCCAGACGTTATCCTATTAACTCATGGACATAATGACCACGTAGGAGACACTGTGGAATTAGCGAAAGCCAATAACGCATTAGTAGTAGCACCTAACGAACTTGCGAACTATTTAGCTTGGCAAGGTGTAAATGCTCATCCAATGCACATCGGTGGTTCATACCAATTCGATTTTGGAAAAGTGAAATATACTCAAGCATTCCATGGATCTTCCTATGTCACAGAAAACAATGAAATTATTTATACAGGAATGCCAGGTGGAATTTTATTCTACGCTGAAGGGTTAACAATTTATCACGCAGGAGATACAGCACTTTTCGGTGATATGAAGCTCATTGGTGATAGAAATAATATAGATATCGCATTTTTACCAATAGGAGATAACTTTACGATGGGACCTGAAGATGCAGCCTATGCAGTATCCTTATTAAAACCAAAAACAGTTATACCTATTCATTACAATACATTTCCACTTATTAAACAGGATCCAACAATATTTGCTAATTTAGTAAAGGATAGCAAAGTTCAAATACTAGAAGCTGGTGGAAAAGTAACTTTATAATTATAGGGAATTGTTTGTAAATATAAAATAAGTCAACTTTGCAAACTGGAAGGAGTTGCCCAAAAGTTGTTTTGGACAACTCCTTTTCTCTCCCTTATTCATAAAAATGTAAAATTTTGAATTATAATAGAATATTAAAGATTCCTTTTATCAATACATAATTGAAATATGTTACACTAATGGCAAGGAAGATAGATGAGAAATAGGTGATTACCGTGTCAACAAAACATGAGAAAATTTTACAATATATTGAATCGTTGCCAGTGGGCGATAAAATATCAGTACGTCAAATTGCTAAAGAAATGCAAGTAAGTGAAGGTACTGCATATCGTGCGATTAAAGAAGCTGAAAATCGTCGTTTAGTAAGCTCCATAGAACGTGTTGGAACTATTCGAATTGAAAAAAAGAAAAAAGAAAATATTGAACGCTTAACTTTTGCTGAAATCGTAAATATTGTGGACGGACAAGTTTTAGGTGGTAAATCCGGTTTACACAAAACATTAAATAAGTTCGTTATCGGTGCAATGCAGCTAGAAGATATGATGCGTTACACTGATGCAGGGAACCTTCTAATTGTAGGAAACCGTTTTAAAGCTCATGAAAATGCATTAAAAGAAGGAGCAGCTGTATTAGTTACAGGCGGTTTTGATACAACTGAAGAGAATAAACGACTAGCAGATGAATTAGAGCTTCCGATTATTTCATCAAGCTATGATACATTTACAGTAGCTGCAATGATTAACCGAGCAATTTATGACCAATTAATCAAAAAAGATATTTTATTAATTGAGGATATTTATGTTCCGATAGAGGACACTGCAGCATTAAAAAATACTGAAACGATTGCAGACTTTCATAAATTGAATTTGCAAACTTCCCATGGTGCTTTCCCAGTTGTAACAGCTTCCAATAAATTAGTTGGGATGATTACAGTAAAGGATGTTATTGGTAAAGAAGAAACAGAAACAATTGATAAAGTTATGACGAAGAACCCAATTTCTGGATCAATGAAAACGAGTGTTGCTTCTGCTGGACACCGCATGATTTGGGAAGGGATTGATTTACTACCTATCGTTAATGATGATGGTATTTTGCAAGGTGTTATTAGTCGTCAAGATGTATTAAAAGCGTTACAACATGCCCAAAGACAGCCTCAGCATGGTGAAACAATTGATGATTTAGTGAAAAGTGAAATGAAAGTGTTAGGCGAAGAGGATGTAGTAGTTGAATTTACTGTTACGCCGCAAATGACAAACCAATATGGTGCCATTTCTTACGGTGCTTTTACAACTCTACTTTCTGAAGTTGGTTCATTTGCTTTAAAAAGAAGAAAACGTGGAGATGCCGTTGCAGAAAATATGACAATCTACTACTTAAAACCAATCCAAATGGAAAGTGTATTAACTGTAATTCCACATATTTTAGATATGAGTCGTAAATTTGTAAAAATGGATTTCGACATCTATAATGAGACAACGCTAGTTGGTAAGGCAATGATGATGTTCCAATTATTAGAACGCTAACAATATAAAAAGGGTGATCCAAATTTTGGACACCCTCATTATTTGAGCCATTATTTATTAAGCTCATATTCTTCTTGAACAAATCGTCCTTCATGACGAGCACGTTTAAAGTTAGAGTAAGCTTGCATAAATCCTACAACAACAAAAACTGCTGCAATTGCATAGCCCACTAAAGTTGGATACACTATACAAGTGTTTAAACCGAAAGCTATAATGAAGCAACCTAAGGCTATATTAGCTTTCGCTTTATACCATTTTTTACGAATCGGTAAAGTAGAACGAAATTGTTTCGTTTTATAATAAAAATAAGCTGCAAATGATAGAACAATTAGTATGATAAAAATATAGTTTAGCATTTTTAAACCTCCCATTAAAACAACACGATGAACTTATTGTAACGAGTTTTTTCAAAAAATGCTAACCCATAACATAAAAAATAGAGATTATAGGGGGAAATTCGTTTTGAAACGACAAATCATCGACAAAATTGAGCAATATAATACTATTATTATTCATCGTCACGTACGACCAGATCCAGACGCATATGGCTCACAAATTGGACTAAAGGAATTATTACAAACAAACTATCCAAATAAGACGATTTATGCAATCGGTTCTCATGATCATACGTTAGATTTTCTAGCAATTCCTGATGAAATAGAAGATGAAGTTTTTCAAAATGCGCTAGTTATTGTTACTGATACAGCCAATACAGATAGAATTGACGATTCGCGATATCCAACAGGTGATTTTCTAATCAAAATTGACCATCATCCAAATGATGATGCTTACGGTGACTTGCTTTGGGTTGATACAAATGCAAGCTCTTGTAGTGAAATGATCTATGAATTGTATTTAGAAGGGCTTGAATATAAAAATTGGAAATTATCTACTGCTTCAGCGAGATTACTATTTGCAGGTATTGTTGGGGATACAGGAAGATTTTTATATCCAAGTGCAACGGTTAAAACCTTTGAAATCGCTGGTCAATTGATCCGCCACGACTTTGATCGCAATGAAGTATTTAATGGACTTTATGAAAAAGATCCAAATTTATTACAGCTACAAGGTTATATGTATCAAAATTTTGAAATGGATGAAAATGGAGCAGCGTACATAAAATTATCGAAGGAAATATTGCAGAAATTTCAAGTAACACCTTCTGATACTTCTTTATTAGTTGGTTCATTAAGTAACATTAAAGGTGTAAAAGCATGGGGAATATTTGTTGAAGAAACAGATCAAATTCGTGTTCGATTACGCTCTAAAGGCCCAATAATTAATGAGTTAGCAAAAAAATATCATGGTGGTGGACATCCACTTGCTTCAGGTGCAACGGCCTATTCTTGGGAAGAAGTAGACCGTGTGATTGCAGATATAAAAGAAACTTGCCGAAATTTTAAATAATATAGGAGGGATGAAGTTTTGACAGTCACATATCCACAAATACGAACAAGTGCAGATTTATTAAAAAGTACAATTCGTATTGAAGAGCTCATCCCTTTTTTAAAAAATCAAAAGGCAGAAGCATGTGCAATGGTAAATACGAAATTGTACGGGCTTTTGCCTTTTTGGCGTGCAATGAAAGAAGTTGGGGTTCATCCTGTCATTGGGTTGTCTGTACGTGTTCAATTCAATGACGATTTTTCATTACCGCTTATTCTATATGCTAAAACGAATGAAGGTTATAAAAATCTATTAAAAATTAGCAGCAGTATTTCGATACGACAAGATGAAATGATTCCTTGGCGTTGGTTAGTCGCATATTCAAATGGATGTGTCGCAGTACTCCCTGTTTTAGAGGAAGATGCAAGCTGGCTACAAAATACTAATTTGGCATATGTTCAACAGGCATATCAATTATTCAAAACGAGCCTATATTTCGGAATTTCAAGAAGCGGAGGAATTATTTCTCCTTTTGAAGAACATGCAATCCGTTTAAGTATGCAATTTCAAATAAAATGTTTAGCTATTCATGAATGTTTGTTTATGTCAGAGGAAGATCATTTTGCATTTGAAGTAGCGAAGGCGATTGATTCTGGGGTTAAACTTAGTGAATCGATACAAATGGAACATGTAAATCAATATATCCCTACAGCATCTCAATGGCATCAATGGTATGTGGATCAACCCCAATGGCTTGAAGAGAGCAGAAAACTTTTACTTAGCTGTCGTGTTGAACTAACTAATAACGTGCACTACATGCCAAAGTATCCTTTAAAGGAAGGGCAAACTGCTGAAAGAGTCTTAACAGAAGTATCAATACAAGGTTTGAAAACACGTTTACAAACTGATTCACCACATGAAGTGTATATGAAAAGGTTACATTATGAATTAGAAATTATTATTTCGATGGGCTATGCAGATTATTTTTTAATTGTTGCAGATTTTATGAATTTTGCACGAAAATCTTCTATTTTAACAGGCCCAGGACGTGGTTCTTCAGCGAGTTCACTTGTTGCGTATTGCCTTCAAATTACACAAGTTGACCCAATAAAATATGGGTTGTTATTTGAACGATTTTTAAATCCAGAACGGGTAACGCTGCCTGATATCGATATTGATTTTGTTGATACAAAGCGACAAGAGGTTATTCAATATGTTGCACAAAAATATGGAAAACAATATGTAGCGCAAATTATTACATTTGGTACTCTTTCTGCAAAAGCGGTAGCAAGAGATGTTGCAAGGATGTTCAACTTTGAAAATGAAACGCTTTCTATGATTTCTAAACTTATTCCTAATAGACTAGGGATTACATTAGAGGAAGCTTATAAAACCTCAGAGCCACTTAGAAATTGGATAGAAGCTGAACAAATACGTAAGCGTTGGTTTGATACTGCTAGAAAGCTGGAAGGGTTACCGCGCAATACATCAACACATGCAGCTGGAGTTGTTTTGAGTCCGATTCCACTAGTAGAAGTTGTTCCAATTGAGGAAGGTCACGATGGCATTTATTTAACACAATGGCCGATGCAAGAGGTTGAACAAATTGGATTATTAAAAATGGATTTTTTAGGTCTTCGTAATTTAACGATTTTAGAAAATATCCGACAATCGATCTTTTACACCCATCGAAAAACGGTAGATTTTAACGAAATACCATTAGATGATGCAAAAACATTTCACCTTTTACAAAGAGGCGATACAGCAGGAATTTTCCAACTTGAATCTGATGGAATGAAAAATGCTTTGGAGGAGATTAAGCCGACAGAATTTCTAGATATCGTTGCTGTAAATGCCCTCTATCGCCCAGGTCCAATGGAATTTATTCCAGTGTATGCAAGACGTAAAGCAGGACAAGAACCAGTTGTTATGCCACATCCTATTCTAGAGCCTATTTTAAAAGAAACCTATGGCGTTATTGTGTACCAAGAACAAATTATGCAAATTGCTCACGTGTTCGCGGGATTTACGATTGGTGAAGCAGATTTACTTCGAAGAGCTGTTAGTAAAAAGAAAAGGGAAGTTCTAGAACAACAACAATCATTTTTTGTAAAAGGTGCTGTTTCAAAGGGCTTCCCAGCGCATGTTGCAAAAGAGATTTATGAATTAATCGTACGTTTTGCAGATTACGGCTTTCCAAAAAGTCATGCTGTAGCGTATAGTTTAATTTCATACCAAATGGCGTATTTAAAGGCAAATTATCCTGCCAACTTTTATGCAGCATTAATGACAAGTGCGATAGGAAATCAAGATAAATTGTTCAACTTAATAGTTGAGGCAAGAAATAAAGGCATCGAAATTTTAAGACCTTCCATTCAAAAAAGTATGCGTGTCTTTACAGTAGAAAATGGAAAAATTAGATTTAGCCTTTCCGCTATAAAAGGATTGCCGCAACCTTTTTTACAAAAACTAATGGAAATTCGAAAAATGAGAGACCAAACCTTTGAAGATATTTTTGATTTAGCAGTAAATTTAAGTGGAATTTATTTTAATCGAAAAGTTGCGGAGCCGTTGGTTAAATCGGGTGCTCTTGATGATTTTGGAAAAGACCGGGCAACATTACTTGCTACGATTGAAGCAGCTGAAAAACATGTAGCACTTGTAAGACCGAATGAAGAAAATGATTTATTCTCCTCTGAAGGTTTCTTATTTGGAAAGCCAAAATATATAGAAACTGAAGCGATTCCAGAAAAAGTCAAGCTTCAATTTGAAAAAGAGGTATTAGGATTTTATTTATCCGAGCATCCTGTAGCTCTTGAACGTTCGAAGTGGGAAAATATTAATTGTACGGGACAAACAATCAAACAAGCACGGCCGAATTCTTTTGTTAGATTTGTTGGAATGGTTGAAACGATACGTCAAATTAGAACGAAAAAAGGAGAATTAATGGCTTTTGTGCAATTACAGGATGAATTTGGTTCTGTTTCTGCAACATTATTCCCACAACAATACAATGATATAATCGGTTGGATAAAAGAAGATCAAATTGTTTATGTTGAAGGTGTTTTTGAACTTAGAAATAATAATCCTCAAATTAAAGTGAAAATAATGAAAAACAGTCATTGACGAGAAAACTTAAGAATGAATTACAAAAAACTGTGCGAAAAAGCACAGTTTTTTCTTTACAAAGAGTTTTCAGTTCTGTATGCTTAATTAAAAGTGGTCAGACCACTTTTTTGTTACAATTGAATTCTGATGCAATAGGAATACATTTCGTTACTTACTATTGCTTGCGAGGTGCTTATGGATAAAAAACAGGCGAACAAAAAAGTATTTTTAGAGATTGTTCAGCAATTGCGCGAGCTAATTAAATCTGAAGGAATACAGCCAGGTCAGAAGCTTCCATCCGAACGAGTGCTATCTGAACGTTTAAATGTTGGACGTTCTTCTGTAAGAGAAGCTTTAAGAAGCCTAGAGTTATTGGGGCTAATTGAAACAAGACATGGTGGGGGAACTTTTTTAGCAGCAGTGCAATCGAATCAATTGGTCGAAATATTAGCATCTTTTATTTTACAGGAAAATAAGGCCATTGATGATGTCCATACGACAAGAAGAATGCATGAAAAAGAGGCAATCCGTATTATTTGCTCTGATCAATCATTACGAAAACTACCTGTTTGGGAAAGTTTGTTTATAAAACTTGAAGTAGAAAACGAGGTTGTTCGTAATGATATTTTAAAAGAGTTAATGATTGCTTCCGGAAATCGACTTGCATTAAAAATATGGCTTCAACTCGCAGCATATAGTACAAAACCATTAAAGCAACCAACGACAGTAGAAGAAAAATTGATGCTTCAAATGCTATTAAAATCATTGCAATTAGGCTATGAAAAAGAAGCGCTAGAAGCTTACGAAGAGTGGATGAATTTTTTAAGAAATTCTGTTTTATAACTAATTTTAAGGAGGAAAAGCAATGGCAATACGAAATTTATTATCACTAAATAAGAAAAAACAAAAAGGCGTCATTGTGGATCGAAATAAAGAGAGCTCCTTTCCAGCAGATTTAATGACAAAATGTCCGGAATGTAAAAAAATCTATTTAACTAAAGAGCTAGAAAATAATTTAAAAGTATGCCCACATTGTGATTATCATAATAAAATGACAGCTTGGGAACGGGTTTCTATATTTATTGATGAAGGAACGTTCGAATCTTTTGATAATAATCTACGTACTTCCAATCCATTAAAATTCCCATCATATTTAGAGAAAGTTGAAATAGATGCTCATAAAACGGGATTGAACGAGGCAGTTTTAACTGGAATTGGTAGTGTAAAAGGAGAACAAGTCGTAGTAGCAATCATGGATTCTCATTTCCGAATGGGATCAATGGGATCTGTTGTTGGGGAGAAAATTACACGTGCTATTGAGAAAGCGACTGAGTACGGGTTGCCCTTCATTATTTTTACTGCGAGTGGTGGAGCGCGAATGCAGGAGGGGGTTATTTCCCTTATGCAAATGGCAAAAACAAGTGTTGCTCTAAAACGTCATAGTGATCATGGCTTACTATTTATTTCGGTCATGACACATCCAACAACGGGTGGTGTTTCTGCAAGCTTTGCATCGTTAGGGGATTTAAATATTTCAGAACCACAGGCTTTAATCGGTTTTGCAGGACGACGTGTAATTGAGCAAACGGTACGTGAAAAACTGCCTGATGATTTCCAAACAGCTGAATTTCTACTTGCTCATGGCCAATTGGATGCAATTTTCCATAGAAAAGAAATGCGAGATAAAATTTCTACTCTAGTGAAAATGCATAGTAAGGGAGGAGTATCTCATGTCTAAAACACTTGGCTTTGAAGAACCTGTAATAAAGCTACGAGAAAAAATCGATGAACTAAAAGAAATTGCAAAAACTGCAGATGTTGACATGACTGGTGAAATAGAAACACTAGAATCAAGACTAAAACAGCTTGAAACAAAAATTTATTCTAGTATGGAGCCATGGGATCGTGTTCAAGTAGCTAGACATCCAATGCGTCCAACAACAATGGATTATATTCAAGAAATTTGTAGTGATTTTATTGAATTACATGGTGATCGATCATTCGGGGATGACGAAGCAATTGTAGGTGGTATCGCATTTTTTGAAGGACAACCAATTACGATCATTGGTCATCAAAGGGGAAAAACAACAAAGGAAAATATTCGCCGTAATTTTGGTATGCCACATCCAGAAGGCTATCGAAAAGCATTGCGTTTAATGAAGCAGGCTGAAAAATTTGGACGCCCGATTATTTGTTTTATTGATACAAAGGGAGCATATCCTGGTAAAGCAGCTGAAGAGCGCGGACAAAGCGAAGCTATTGCAAAAAATCTTTTCGAGATGGCAGGACTAAAAGTACCTGTAATTAGTATTGTAATTGGCGAAGGGGGAAGTGGCGGAGCGTTAGCACTAGGAGTTGCAAATAAAATATTTATGTTAGAAAACTCTACTTACTCTGTTATTTCTCCAGAAGGAGCTGCATCTATTTTATGGAAAGATGCGAGCCTAGCAAAGCAAGCTGCTGAAGCTATGAAAATTACAGCATATGATCTTAAAGAAATGGATATTATTGATGGTATAGTGCCAGAAGTTTCTGGTGGGGCTCATCGTGACTTACAAACTCAAGCAAGCTCATTAAAAGACTGCGTTTCTAAAGCGCTAAATGAATTGAATTCCTTGTCAGAAATGGAGTTAATTGAAAATCGCTATAATAAGTTTAGAAAGATAGGACAATTTATAGATTTAGAAGAAATGTAAATTTAAAAATGACAAAAACCAAAAAGGGTTTTGTCGTTTTTTTCTAATATATAGTAAAATAATATCATTAATTTGTTTCTGTTAGTTGAAAATTCCAAATATGAATTGAATTTATTATTATTGTTAAGAGATTGTGTTAAGTTATAAGTATAACTTACAACGGAACATTTTTATGCTAATGTTGTTAATAAGAGGTACTTTTAGGAGGGGCTTGAGAATTATGAAAAGAATAGCCGTTTTAACAAGTGGGGGAGATTCACCAGGAATGAATGCGGCCATTCGTGCGGTCGTGCGGAAAGCAAATTTTCATGGTGTAGAAGTTATGGGGATTTATCACGGTTATGAAGGATTTATAGAAGGAAGAATGGAACTATTAGATTTAGGTTCCGTAGGTGGGATAATTCAACGGGGTGGTACGAAATTATTTTCATCTCGTTGTCCACAATTCAAAGAGGATAAATACCAGCTTCAAGGAATCCAAAAAATGAAAGAAGCAAATGTAGAAGGGCTCGTTGTAATTGGTGGCGATGGGTCATACCGAGGAGCTATGGAGCTTACAAAAAAAGGTTTTCCATGTGTTGGTGTCCCAGGAACGATTGATAATGATATTCCTGGTACAGAATATACTATCGGTTTCGATACTGCACTAAACACAGTTATTGATTCAATTGATAAAATCCGTGATACTGCCACTAGTCATGAAAATTCATTTATTGTAGAAGTAATGGGGAGAGATGCAGGAGATATTGCACTTTGGGCAGGATTGGCTGCCGGTGCTGAATCAGTATTAATTCCTGAAGAGTCCTATGACATTGACGATATTATTTCTCGCATTCAACGTGGTGTTGCACGTGGGAAAAAGCATAGTATTATTATCGTTGCAGAAGGTGTTATGTCAGGTAATGAGTTAGCACAAATTTTAAAGGAAAAAGCTAATATCGTTACAAGGGTATCAGTATTAGGACATATCCAAAGAGGAGGATCACCTTCAGCAAGAGATCGAGTTTTAGGTGGTCGTTTAGGGGCAAAAGCAGTTGAAGTTTTATTAGAAGGTCGTAGTGGTAGAGCAGTTGGTATAAAAAATCATGAAGTTATTGATTATGATTTAGAAGATGCCTTTACAAAAAAACATAAGGCAGATGTTAGCCTATATACTTTATCAAAAGAACTTTCAATTTAATATAGAGAAAAACGGAGAGAAAAATATGAGAAAAACAAAAATCGTATGTACAATAGGTCCAGCAAGTGAATCACCTGAAATGCTTGAACAATTAATGATGGCAGGTATGAATGTCGCAAGGTTAAACTTTTCCCACGGGAATCATGAAGAACATGCAGTACGCATTGCAACAATTCGTGATGTTGCTGAAAAATTGAATAAAACAGTAGGAATTTTACTTGATACAAAAGGTCCAGAAATTCGAACACATACAATGGAAAACGGTGAATTACATTTATCACAAGGACAAGTTATAGACATTTCAATGACTGAAGTTGTTGGAACAGAAAAAAGCTTTTCAGTTACTTATGAGAACTTAATTAATGATGTAAATCAAAATGATAAAATTTTACTTGATGACGGCTTAATCGAACTTCGTGTCTTAGCTAAGGATCTTGAAAAAGGGTTAATCACTACAATTGTAGAAAATGCCGGAGTATTAAAAAATAAAAAGGGTGTCAATGTTCCAGGAGTTTCTGTAAAACTTCCAGGGATTACTGAAAAGGATGCCCAAGATATTTTATTTGGTATTGAACAAGGTGTAGATTTTATAGCTGCCTCTTTTGTTCGTACACCAAAAGATGTGCTTGAAATTCGAGAATTATTAGAGCAAAACGGAGGCAGCCATATTCAGATTATCCCTAAAATCGAAAACCAAGAGGGCGTAGATAATATTGATGAAATTATTCAAGTATCAGATGGTTTAATGGTAGCTCGTGGTGATTTAGGTGTTGAGATTCCTGCAGAAGAAGTTCCCCTTGTGCAAAAAACATTAATAAAAAAATGTAACCAAGTTGGCAAACCTGTTATTACTGCAACTCAAATGTTAGATTCAATGCAACGTAACCCTCGACCAACTCGTGCTGAAGCAAGTGACGTTGCTAATGCTATTATCGATGGTACAGATGCTATTATGCTCTCAGGTGAAACAGCAGCAGGCTTATATCCAGTTGAATCTGTACGTACAATGAACAAAATTGCTGAGTATACAGAGAATTCTTTAGATTATCGCTCAATTGTAGCTACTCGTAGTAAAGAAAAAGGAACAACGATGACAGAGGCTCTTTCTCAAGCAGTAGCCTATACTTCGATTAATTTAGGTGTTAAAGCAGTACTCGCACCAACGTCTAGTGGGACTACTGCAAAAATGATAGCAAAATATCGACCTGGTGTGCCGATTATTGCCATTACGAACTATCACTCAACAGCTCAACAATTGACACTTGTTTGGGGTGTAACGCCAATTATTACTCCAAAAGTAACAACAACTGACGAAATATTAGAATTGTCTGTAGATGAATCTTTAAAGCATAATTATGTAGATCATGGAGATGTTGTCATTATTACTGCTGGTGTACCAGTAGGTGAAGCTGGTACAACAAACTTAATGAAAGTACATGTTATTGGTGATTTACTAGCAAGAGGTCAAGGTGTGGGCAAATTATCTGTTGTCGGAAATGCAGTTGTAGTGAAAAATGCAGAAGAAGCAGCTGCTTATGATACAGAAGGATGCATTTTAGTTACGGTATCAACCGATCGTGAAATGATGCCGATTATCGAAAATTGCGCTGGTCTTATTTCAGAAGAAGGCGGATTAACTAGCCATGCTGCTGTTGTCGGTTTAAGCTTAGGAATTCCTGTTATAGTTGGAGTGAAAGAAGCAACATCTTTAATTCGACATGGTCAAGAAATTACTATGGATGCCGAAACAGGGGTTATTTATAAAGGACACGCAAGCGTACTTTAATTGAATTAGTTAATGGGACTATTCAAAAATAAATCTTTAACATTAATAAAACTCTGCTCGTTCTAACCTAATGAGCAGAGTTTTTATACTCTTCCTTGTCTTCCTTCGAGTTCTCACCCGCTAAATATTATCTGAAAATATATTTGTAGTAGTTAATATTCTACGTATGAAACTTTAAGCCTAACGAATCGTATATAATAAATAGAATAGTATCTACTCAATTGGAGGGATTTAATTGAAAAAATTTATGGGTGGATTCATCGCGATAGTTTTAATAGAAATTGCAATTTTTATTTTAGTAGGCAAATTGATCGGTGTTTTAAGTACACTATTACTTATTCTATTAACAAGTGTAATTGGTATTTCAATTGCTAAAAAACAAGGTATTCAATCGGTTCAAAATGTACAAAATAGTATTAAAGAAGGCATGCCCCCAGGCGTTGCAATGATTGATACTTTTATGATTTTTATTGGGGGCATTTTATTAGCCTTACCAGGTTTTTTAACTGATTTATTAGGTTTTGCATTTATTTTTTCATTTACAAGAAAAATGTTTAAACCGATGATTTATTTTTGGCTCCGAAAGAAGTTGAAAAATGGCCAAGTTTTCATTATTCATAGATAGATTTTTGTTTTAATTTTACTGCAATTAGGAAAAGGAATGGACTTAACAAAATTCCATAAACACCAAAGAGTAGAATAGAAGCAGCGCTGATTAAAAATGTATGAACCGTTCGTAAATGGAATGTTGATGCCCAAAGTAAAGATTCAGCGATCTGCCTTGTAATTTGTATAAAAATATAGAGAATGATCAGTGCAAAACTGATTATCTTTTCTCCTATTGCAAAAAAATAAATCGCAATCGGTATTAGGAAAAGACCAATACCGAAGAAGGGCAACGCATCCGCTAAAGAAATTAAGAAAGATTTATTAATCGGATGCTCAAATTGAAGAAGTGCCAGTCCTATACTTAATAAGAAGAAAGTTATAATAAATAATTGGAATTCAACGTATAAAAAATAACCAAATAGACTTGTTCCTTTAATGAAATATTGTTTCCATTCATCCCGATATGGCTTTGGAACATAGATAAAAAACCAATAACGATTTTTCATTGATTCGAATAATGAAAAGAAGAAAGATACAACAAATATAAATAATTCGATGAAATAGCCCATGATATCTTGTAAAACAGTCGCTAGTCCTAAAATAGCTGAATCAATATATGATAATGATTTATTAAATATTGTTTCTAATAAAATATTATCTCCTGAATTTAAAATATCTAAGTTTTGAACTTGATCCTTCATTTCAGGATAAATTGAAACGATACTTTGAATTGTAATATAAAAAAAGGTATAAACTGTTATAAAAATGAATACTGAAATAAAGGAAGCACTTAATATGTATGGAAGCTTTAGTCGCTTATGGCAAAAATTAATGATAGGATATAGAAAATAAGCGAAAAAGATTGCAAGAGAAACGGGTAAAATAAGCCATAATATAACGAAGTAAACAATCAAAATTAAAAACTTTACAGTGTTTTTGTAAGGAAAGCCATTCAATTTTTTCGTTTGCAAATTTGTCACCTCTATTTTATGTAATTGATATCTCGTTCAATTCGAAATATTCTCTTTAATTCATTTTTTTTATTCCCTATTCAATTTTTTCTTAATTTAATCCAATTTCATTCACAAAGACGTCAAAATTTATTATAATAAACAATGTAAGCGATTTACTTATAGGTTCATTGAGCAGAACACTTTAGGTGCTTCATGTTGAAGAAAGAAAGCACTTACACTAAAAAATTATGAGGGAGCGATTTTTTATGACAGCAACACGCGGTTTAGAAGGTATCGTAGCGGCAGAATCTAAAATCAGTTCAATTATTGACGACACACTTACATACGTTGGCTATAATATTGACGATTTAGCTGATAATGCTACTTTTGAAGAAGTAATTTATTTACTATGGCATACACGTCTACCAAAGGAAGATGAATTAGCTGAGTTAACGAAACAATTAGCAGAAAATGCAGAAGTACCTCAAGCTATTTTTGATCAATTCAAAACTTATCCACTACAAACAGTTCATCCAATGGCAGCTCTACGTACAGCTGTATCTTTATTAGGTGTATTTGATGAAGAAGCAGACGAAATGTCTCCGGAAGCTAATTACCGCAAAGCAATTCGTCTACAAGCTAAAATTGCAACAGTTGTTACAGGTTTCTCTCGTATCCGTAAAGGTTTAGAACCAATTGCACCAAAGCCTGAATTAGGATATGCTGCAAACTTCTTATATATGTTACATGGCAAAGAGCCACAACCAATAGAAGTAGAAGCATTCAATAAAGCGTTAGTTTTACATGCTGACCACGAATTAAACGCTTCAACTTTCACAGCTCGCGTTTGTGTAGCAACATTATCTGATGTATATTCAGGTATTACTGCTGCAATCGGCGCATTAAAAGGTCCACTTCATGGTGGAGCTAATGAGCAAGTAATGAAAATGTTATCTGAAATTGGTTCAATTGATAATGTTGAATCTTGGGTACAAAATAAATTAGATAATAAAGAAAAAATTATGGGCTTCGGTCACCGCGTATATCGTAAAGGCGACCCACGTGCAAAACATTTACGTGCTATGTCTGAAAAATTAACAAAATTAACTGGTAAACCAGAACTTTATGATATGTCAGTGAAAATTCATGATATGGTTGTTGGACAAAAAGGTCTTCCAGCAAACGTGGACTTCTTCTCAGCATCTGTATATGATTCACTAGGTATTGAGCATGACTTATTCACGCCAATCTTTGCTGTATCACGTACATCTGGTTGGGTAGCACATATCTTAGAACAATATGCAAACAACCGCTTAATTCGTCCACGTGCAGAATATGTTGGACCAGGAATGCAAAAATACGTTCCAATTAATGAGCGCTAATTAAAAAAATATGCTAAAATTGTCTAGGACTGTGTTTAAATATCGTGACACAGTCCTAGACTTATGAATTTAGGAGGCAATATTCATGACTAACGGTAAAATTGTAGTAGAAAATGGTGTACTTCAAGTACCAAACAACCCAACAATTCCTTTCATTGAAGGTGACGGAATTGGTCCAGATATCTGGGCTGCAGCATCTCGTGTTATCGATGCAGCTGTAGAAAAAGCTTATAATGGCGAAAAGAAAATTGAATGGTTAGAAGTTTTAGCTGGTGAAAAAGCATTCAATCAAACTGGTGAATGGTTACCACAAGAAACTTTAGATAAAATCAATGAATATTTAATCGCAATAAAAGGGCCTCTTACTACTCCAATCGGTGGCGGTATCCGTTCCCTAAACGTAGCATTACGTCAAGAACTTGACTTATATGTTTGCTTACGTCCTGTACGTCACTTCGAAGGTGTTCCATCTCCAGTTAAACGCCCAGAAGATGTTGATATGGTAATTTTCCGTGAAAATACAGAAGATATCTATGCTGGTATCGAGTACAAAGCTGGTTCAGACGAGCAAAAGAAATTATTAAACTTCTTACAAACTGAACTTGGTGTTAATAAAATCCGCTTCCCAGAAACTTCAGGTTTAGGTATTAAACCAGTTTCTCAAGAAGGTACTGAGCGTTTAGTTCGTGCAGCAATCGAATATGCGATTAAGCACAACAAACCAACTGTAACTTTAGTACACAAAGGTAACATCATGAAGTTCACAGAGGGTGGCTTCAAAACTTGGGGTTACGATTTAGCAGAAAAAGAATTCAGCGACAAAGTATTCACTTGGAATCAATACGATGCAATCAAAGCTGAGCAAGGCGAAGCTGCTGCTAATGAAGCACAATCAAAAGCTGTTGCAGAAGGCAAAATCATCGTTAAAGACTCAATCGCTGATATCTTCTTACAACAAATCTTAACTCGTCCAACTGAGTTCGATGTAGTTGCTACAATGAACTTAAATGGTGACTATATTTCTGATGCATTAGCTGCACAAGTTGGTGGTATTGGTATCGCTCCAGGTGCTAACATTAACTACGTAACTGGACATGCGATCTTCGAAGCAACTCACGGAACTGCACCAAAATATGCAGGCCAAGATAAAGTAAACCCATCTTCAGTTTTACTTTCTGGTGTATTAATGCTTGAACACCTTGGCTGGCAAGAAGCTGCAGATTTAATTACTAAATCTGTAGAGAAAACAATCTCTTCTAAAGTAGTAACTTATGACTTCGCTCGTTTAATGGAAGGCGCTACTGAAGTGAAATGTTCTGAATTCGCTAACGAGTTAATTAAAAACCTTTAATTCTTAAGTAAATTTAAATTATAAAATAATCAAGGGTAGTTTTTATGAATAAAGTGGTATTACTTTATGAATAAATGGCTACCCTTATTTTTATTTTTAACTTTTTTGGATATATTAAGTTTAGATGGTTAATTTATCTATCAATAGGTTTATGAAAAAGGGATATCTTTAATCATTAAATTCCTATAAGTAAATGATTACTAAACAAACTCATGTTCAAAAGGAGTGTATACACAATATGTCTTTAAAACGAAAAAAAATATCTGTAATAGGTGCTGGGTTCACCGGGGCAACAGCAGCGTTCTTAGCTGCTCAAAAAGAGCTAGGTGATATTGTATTAGTTGATATTCCACAAAGTGAGAATCCAACAAAAGGAAAGGCATTGGATATGTGGGAAGCAGCTCCTGTGCAAGGTTTTGATTCTTATGTAAAAGGAACTTCCAATTATGAGGATACTGCAGATTCTGATTTAGTAATTATTACAGCTGGTGTTGCTCGTAAACCAGGTATGAGTCGAGACGATTTAGTTCAAATCAATCAAAAAGTAATGAAATCCGTATCTGGAGAAATTGCGAAATATTCTCCAAACGCTACAATTATCGTATTAACAAATCCTGTTGATGCTATGACTTATACTGTATATAAAGAAACTGGATTTCCAAAAAACCGTGTAATTGGGCAATCGGGTGTTCTTGACACTGCTCGTTTTTGTGCATTTGTTGCAGAAGAACTTAAAGTTTCTGTTAAAGACATTACAGGTTTTGTATTAGGTGGACACGGTGATACAATGGTGCCTCTTACTCGTTATTCATTTGCTGGTGGTATACCTTTAGAAACGTTAATTGCTCCTGAACGTTTACAAGAAATTGTTCAACGTACTCGTACTGGCGGTGGTGAAATTGTAAATTTACTTGGTAATGGATCTGCCTACTATGCCCCAGCAGCTGCATTAATTGAAATGGCAGAGGCAATTATTAAAGATCAAAAACGTATATTACCTTCAATTGCTTATTTAGAAGGCGAATATGGTTATGATGGAATTTATCTTGGTGTTCCAACATTGCTTGGTGCAAATGGCATTGAAAAGATCTTTGAACTTGAATTAACAGATCAAGAAAAACAAGCATTAGACGTATCTGCACAAGCAGTTCGAGATGTAATGGAAATATTAGCATAATAAAAAAGTTTAGTTTAATGGTGAGTGGGATTAAATCCTACTCTTTTTTATTCCAACGATCGTGCTTCACTTTTCTAAAATATTTAGCTCCAGCACCTACCTCATCGAGTCGCTTCAACTTCTTCCTCCGCTTGAAAGCATGCTAGTCAGAAGTCTCCAGTGCTTTTTGCGGCTAAAACAACGCGCTCCACTATATGTCTAGCTACAGTGCCCAGCCCTCGGTCGAAAGCTGGAAAAGCTTCGCGATTCGGGCCTTCCAGCGCTTGACGGGGCTAGCGGGGCACTTCCGCTTTTCTAATATCATTGTTATTTTTTGAAAAAATTGATACTATGAAGTTAATCTCAAAACAAAGGGGTTGCGGAATTGTTACTTCGAAAGGGTATGAAGATTGGGAAGAAGATTGATGAATTAGTTGTTGGTGACAGGTTTCAAATTACGGAAAAAATTGAGGATAAGGATTTGCTATTGTACTTAGGATTAACAAATGATAGTAATCCGCTTTATGTACAGCATGATTATGCCGTTGAAACACCTTATAAAAAACCACTTGTTCCCGTTATTATGTTAAATGGGATTATCACTTCTGCAATATCCAAACATATACCGGGTCCTGGATCTCATATCCGAGAGCAAAATTTAGTTTATTTAGAGCCCGTGTACCATTATGAAACAATCGAAATACTAATAGAAGTTCAACATATTAATACATTAGAAAATTTAGTCGATTTATATGTTTCTGCATATAAAGAAAAAAATATACGTGTTATTGAAGGAATTATAAAAGTATACCCTCCTTATTAATGTAATCTTCATTTTAATCAAGATGACTGGATGAAGGTTAAGTCTCCAGCGAGTCATAGGATTCGCAGAGGAGTCGGGGAAGGAACGCTAAAATACGTCGCATCCGTGCTACAACAGTTCACTGAATAGCATCGTGCTACGCTAGTTATCGAGGCGTAATTGATATTCTGTACTGATTTGAAATGGGGGTTTCAAATCAATAGTGGAGAGGAAATGTTTTATGTTAAAAACAATTTTAGTCGTAGAAGATGAAATTTCAATTGCAACTCTATTAAAGTACAATCTTGAACGTGTAGGTTATGAAGTATTGCTTGCTCATGATGGTAAAGTCGGTTTGGATATGGCAATCGAAAATTCTCCCGATTTAATTCTTTTAGATTTAATGTTACCAACGATGGATGGGATGGAGGTATGCAAAGAATTGCGTAGTCAAAAACGTAATATTCCAATCATCATGTTAACAGCTCGTGATGACGAGTTTGATAAAGTGTTAGGATTAGAACTTGGTGCAGATGATTATATGACAAAACCATTTAGTCCACGTGAAGTAATTGCACGTGTAAAGGCTGTTTTACGACGCTTTGTACCGGTTCAAGAGCAAGAAAAAGATGAGAATGAAACGAATGTTTATCAATATGGAAAATTACAAGTGTATCCTGACCGCTTTGAAGCATTTTTAGATAATGAACCATTAGAATTTACACCAAAAGAATTTGAGCTTCTAGTTTATTTACTTGAGAATAAAAATCGCGTGTTAACTCGTGATCAGCTGTTAAGTGCAGTATGGAATTATGATTTTGCAGGCGATACGCGGATTGTAGATGTTCATATTAGTCATTTGCGTGACAAAATAGAGGAGAATAGTCGTAAACCGATGTTTATTAAAACTATTAGGGGAATTGGCTATAAATTCGAGGAGCCGAAAAACGTATGAAATCATACAATAATCGATTGTTTGTAAATTTCATAATACTGAGCGGTTCAATTTTAGCTGTCCTTGGCTTTGTCTTAGGTCAGCTTTTTCCATTCTACATTGAGAGTTATTTATCAAAAAATGGGATTGATTTAAGCGCAGATCAAATGGATCATGTTCGAAAGCAATTTTCTTTTATCATTACCTTTTTAATTTTAGTATCATTTGCCCTAATCAGTTTTGTGGCGAATAATTTATTACGGAACTTATTAGACCCTATTGAAAATATTACACAAACAGCTCGTGAACTAACGAAAGGAAATTATCGTTCGAGAGCTTATGCAGTCGGGCCATCTAGCATAATTGAATTACGAAATTCAATTAATGTATTGGCTCGAAACTTACAGGAAATCGAAAAAATCCGTGAAATTGAAGAAGAACGGTTAAAAACATTAATTGAAAATATGGGTAGTGCGTTAATCATGATTGATCGAGAAGCGACTGTTTCTATCGTTAACCGTCAATTTTTAGACGGTTTTGAACTTTCAATTGATGAAGTAAAAGGAAAGAATTTTTTAACACTTGGTTTACCTACAGAGCTAGAAAAATTTATTGATCATGTGTTTTTAACTGAACTACCATATCGAAAACAAATTGAAATCGAAGTACAGCAAGAGATTCAATATAAACAAGTATATGGAGCTCCTGTAGTAGGTGAGCATGGACGTTGGTTAGGTGTGGTTATTGTTATGCACGACATTTCCGAATTAATCCGTCTTGAGCAAATTAGAAAGGATTTTGTTGCAAATGTATCTCATGAATTACGAACGCCAATAACATCAATTAAAGGCTTTTCAGAAACTCTTTTAGACGGTGCATTTAAAGATGAAAAAATGTTAATTTCTTTTTTAGAAATAATTTATCAAGAAAGTAATCGTCTCCAAATGCTAATTCAAGATTTACTTGAATTATCTAAAATTGAGCAACATGGATTTTCTGTAGATATTGCTCCAACAAGTTTGCAAGAGGTTTTAATCCGTTCAGTAGAGTTAACGAGTCCACGTTTAGATGAAAAAAATATGCAATTTGATGTAGATATTGTTCGTGACGTAATGGTTATGGGAGATTTCAACCGACTTATTCAAGTGTTCACGAACTTAATTACTAATTCAATAACGTATTCTCCAGAAAATACAACGATTACTCTACGTATTAAAGAAAATAACGAGTACGGAATTATTGAAGTTGAGGATCAAGGTTTAGGGATTGAAAAGAGTGAGATTGCTCGTATTTTTGAACGTTTTTATCGAGTAGATAAAGCTAGAAATCGAAATTCTGGTGGAACAGGATTAGGGTTAGCCATTGTGAAGCATTTAATAGAAGCGCATAATGGAAAAATTACTGTAGAAAGTACAGTTGGCGTTGGAACGTGTATGAAAGTATCTATACCAATATCCAAATGAAATTAACAATTTATTTACACTATTGTTATTTTAACTTCATACTTCTATAATAATATAGTTTATAGAAACCCCCCTGTTTCAGATTTAGTAATTTTAAAACACGTAATACTTAAAGAAAATGTCCCTAGTTATAGGGGCATTTTCTTTTTTTATAAAGGTTTATTACAGTCCTTTAAATTTTCTTGAAACTTTTCAATAGGGTAAACGTAAATTAGTTATTGGATATAAAATATCTAAAATTTATTATTAGGGGGATATAGATGAGTATTAAACGTACTTTATTATTTACTGGACTAGGAATATTGTCCGTTATTTTATTAACTGCTGTTTTTACTTCTTGGTATACAGTAGATGAATCAGAACAGGCCGTTGTTATTACATTTGGTCAGGCGGACGACATGATTACAGAATCAGGTCTACATTTTAAATTGCCATGGCCTATCCAAAATGTCGAAGTTCTTTCAAAAGAAACATATAGTTTACAATTTGGTTATAAACAAACGGAAGATGGAGAAATTGAAGCCTATGATGATGAAACAAAAATGATTACAGGTGATGAAAACATTGTATTAACAGATTTAGTTGTTCAATGGAAAATAACAGAACCAGATAAATATTTATTTAATTCACAAGATCCAAAAGAAATATTACATAGTGCCACTTCTAGTGCGATACGTTCAATTATTGGTAGCTCTACAATTGATGAAGCATTGACAGATGGAAAAGCGGAAATTGAAGCAAATACGCGTGATTTACTTGTTTCATTAATTGAAAAATATGATATAGGTATAAGTATTTTAGGTGTAAAACTTCAAGATGTTGAATTACCAAATCAAGAAGTTCGTGCTGCTTTTACAGCTGTAACGGATGCTCGTGAAACAAAGAATACAAAGACTAATGAAGCGAAAAAATACGAAAATCAAAAGCTAAGTGAAGCAGAAGGGGAGAAGGATGCCATAATTTCTCGTGCAGAAGGGGAAAAAATTGCCCGTATTCAACAAGCTGAAGGGGAAGTAGCGGTATTTAATAAATTGTATGAACAATATACTGGTAATGCAGAGATTACACGTCAGCGTTTAATTATTGAAACACTTGAATCGGTCTTACCAAATGCACAAATTTATATTATGAATGATGATGGGGAAACATTGAAATATTTACCTCTTCAACCGACAACAAATTCATCTCAAAAGCCAACAGATGAATCGAAGGAAGGAGCGAAAAAAAATGAGTAACAATAAAAATCAATTTGACGGTGATTTGGAAAAATTCGTAAAATCTCTATTTGGCAATAATAAAAAGAAAAAAGATGTCGTTGATATTCAAGATGCAAAAGTTATTAAAGATAAAAACAAAAAGCCATTAAATTTCGGTCAATTTTGGAAATCAGCAATAGTTTTAACTATTATATTTGCAGCTATTGTTATTTGTCTTGCGAATGTTTATATTGTAAAAGAAAATGAATATAAAGTTGTTCGTCAGTTTGGTGAAGTCGTGAAATATGAAGAAAATCCAGGATTAAATATGAAAATTCCATTTATCCAAAGTGTGACAACATTACCAAAAAACTTAATGACATATGACATGACAGAAGAAGAAATTAATACATTAGATAAAAAACGTATTATTATTGATAACTACGCAGTATGGCGTGTAACGGACCCTAAAGCACTTATTTCCAATGCTGGTACGTTAATTAATGCGGAATCTCGCATGGAAGAATTTATTTACTCTGTGATTCGTACAGAGCTTGGACGATTAAATTATGATGAAATAATTAATGATGAAAATTCATCCCGTGGTAGTTTAAACGATCGTGTAACTGAAAAGGTAAATGAATTATTAGAAAGTGGGAATTTCGGAATTAATGTAGTAGACGTTCGTATTCGTCGTACCGATTTACCTGAAGAAAATGAGCAATCTGTATATACGCGAATGATTTCTGAGCGCGGATCGATTGCCCAAAAATATTTATCTGAAGGTGATGCGGAAAAAAATCGTATTGAAGCTAAAACCGACCAAAAAGTAAAAGAATTAATAGCAACTGCACAAAAAGATGCAGCAATTATTCGAGCTGAAGGTGAGTCAGAGGCTGCAAAAATTTACAACCGAGCATTTTCAAAAGATCCAGAATTCTATTCGCTATATCGTACGTTAGAATCATATAAACAAACAATTGGAGAAGACACAGTTATCATCCTACCATCCGACTCACCATATGCAAAAGTATTATCAGGCTATATCGAATAAAAATAAAAACATCTATAATTTGGGATTTTCCCATTTTATAGATGTTTTTTATTTGAACCTTCTAAATTGTATAGGTTAATTAATAATAATGATGAATGGTGCGAGACTCCTTGGGAAAAAGCAGGTCAGGCAAGACCTCGCCGCTTTGCATGTTGCAAAGCGGTGAGGCTAGGAAAGTGAGTACCATCACGTTTTAGTAAGATATATTTTGTGCAAAGTTTAAGTATATCAATTGATCTTGTACAGATTATTATACTAGATACATATTTTACTACTTTATATTAATATAATTCTTGTTATAATGTAATAGTAAAACGTTTAATGAAAGAGAGGGATGGCTGTTGCATACTTTAAATAAATGGATTCTTAATTTTCTATTAGCATTTATTATGTCGTGTTCAATTACTGCATTATTTAGTTCAACACCATACTCTTGGATGAAAATTGAAATTTTCCATATTCCCGTATTGTTTATCATTATGTTTTCAATAACATTATTAATATCAGAAGATGTTCGAAATAGCTTCAAAAAAGTTTTTAAATACGATAAAAGAAAAGACAAGCGTCCAATTTGGCAAGTTGGAATCGGAATGGTTTTTTATTTTGCTCAAGTAGGATTCGTCGAAGTATTTTTTCGATCATTAATGGTATATAAGCTTGGTGGAATGCCATTATATTTAGTATTCGCCTTTATGAATGCATTTTTATTAACTGTTATTTATGAAGAAATTTTCTATCCAAGATTGTCAAAAAGTAAAACTCCTAAAATTCATAACTAACAAAACACGTATTGATCGAATTCGAATCAATACGTGTTTTATAATGGAATTAAATATGGATTCAATATAAAGTAAAGCAGAGAATAGGTTACACTAAAAGAAATGGAACTATTTTATCAATTAGAAAAACGAGAATCATGTTTTTTTAAAATTTTTTACATAGTCCGATGAAGGAGTGCTATTAAATGGGGAAAGAAAAGTTATTATTACTAGATGGAAATAGTTTGGCTTATCGTGCCTTTTTTGCATTGCCACTATTAACAAATGATAGTGGGATTCATACGAATGCTGTTTACGGTTTTACGACGATGCTTCAAAAAATTTTAGAGGAAGAACAACCTACAAAAATGCTCGTTGCCTTTGATGCAGGGAAAACGACTTTCCGTCATGAGTCTTTTGAAGAGTATAAAGGAGGTCGACAAAAAACACCACCTGAATTATCTGAGCAATTTCCGTACTTACGAAAATTGATTGATGCATATCAAATTAAACGCTATGAGAAAGAGCTTTATGAAGCAGACGATATTATAGGAACACTTGCAAAACAAGCTGCTGCACAAGATATGGATGTCATTATTGTTTCCGGCGATAAAGACTTAACACAATTAGCAACAGATCAAGTTTCAGTTTACATTACACGAAAAGGTATGACGGACATTGAAAAATATACACCTGCTCATATCGAAGAAAAATATGGACTTACGCCACTTCAAATAATTGATATGAAGGGATTAATGGGGGATACATCTGATAATATCCCTGGTGTTCCAGGCATTGGTGAAAAAACAGCCATTAAATTATTAAAAGAATATGGTTCAGTTGAAGCTTTATATGAACAAATTGATGGTATGAAACAATCGAAAATGAAAGAAAAGCTTGTTGATAATGAAGAACAAGCTAAATTATCGAAACAGTTAGCAACGATTTTTACAGATGCTCCAATCGAAATTACATTAAACGATTTAGACTATCCTGGCCCAAATGAAGAAGAACTATTGAATGTTTGGCAAGAACTTTCCTTTAAATCTTTAATTGAAAAAAGCGATTTTCAAATGGAGGAAAAGGAAACTGCTAATCTTGAATTTGAAATAATCGAAAATGTAACAGAAGACATGCTTCATGATGTGATGGCCGTTCATGTAGAACTTGAAAATGAACATTATCATTCATGCAATATTTTAGGATTTGGTTTTACAGATGGTGAAAAAACATTTTTTGTTCCTTTTGAAGTGATAGAACATAATGAAGCCATAAAAAAATGGTTAGAAGATGATTCAAAGAAAAAATACATGTCAGATAGTAAAGCTGCACAAGCCATTTTAAAACGAATTGATATTAACTTACAGGGAGTAATTTTTGATATGCTCCTTGCAGCATATATCGTCAATCCTGCCATTTCAGGTGATGATGTAGCGACATTATCAAAAGAATTTGGCTACACCGATGTACAAGCGAATGAAACAATTTATGGAAAAGGTGCAAAGTGGGCTGTTCCAGATAAAAAGGTTTTAGCGGAGCATGTGTGTCGTAAAGCCTTTGCTATTTGGTCGTTACAGCCTGTATTGGAACAAAAATTAAAGGAAAATGAACAATTTGATTTATATTATGATTTAGAGCTTCCACTAGCTTCCATTTTAGGCTCTATGGAAAGTGAAGGGATAACAGTTAATATTGCTACACTTAAACAAATGGGTGTAGAGCTCGAGCAAAAAATTGCAGCTCTTGAAAAGGAAATTTATGAACTGGCAGGAGAGAATTTCAATATTAATTCACCAAAGCAATTAGGTGTGGTGTTGTTTGAAAAATTAGGTCTTCCAGTAATAAAGAAAACAAAAACTGGCTATTCAACGGCAGCAGATGTATTAGAGAAGCTACAATCTGAACATGCAATTGTGAAATATATTTTAGATTATCGTCAGCTTGCAAAACTACAATCAACTTATATCGAAGGATTAATAAAAGAAGTTCATCGTGAAGATAGTAAGGTGCATACAAGATTCCAACAAGCTTTAACAGCAACAGGACGTCTAAGCTCCACAGACCCGAACCTACAAAACATTCCGATTCGATTAGAGGAAGGTCGTAAAATTAGACAGGCGTTCGTTCCTTCACAAAAAGATTGGGTATTATTCGCAGCAGACTATTCACAAATTGAATTACGAGTGTTAGCTCATATGTCACAAGATGAAAATCTAGTTGATGCTTTTATTCAAGGAATGGATATTCATACACGAACAGCAATGGATGTGTTCCATGTTTCAGCGGATGAAGTAACTTCAAATATGCGCCGTGCAGCGAAGGCTGTAAACTTCGGTATCGTATATGGTATTAGTGATTACGGTTTATCCCAAAGTCTAGATATTACTCGAAAAGAAGCGGCACAGTTTATTGATAAATATTTGCAAAGCTTCCCAGGGGTAAAGGACTATATGGAAAATATCGTCCAAGAAGCGAAATTAAAAGGATATGTGACGACTATTTTAAATCGTCGTCGTTATTTACCAGATATTACGAGCAGAAACTTTAATTTACGCAGCTTCGCAGAACGAACTGCAATGAACACGCCAATTCAAGGAAGTGCTGCGGATATTATTAAAAAAGCAATGATCGATATGGATGCACGTTTAAAAAGTGAAGGTTTAAAATCGAAATTGTTATTACAAGTGCACGATGAATTAATTTTTGAAGCTCCAAAAGATGAAATTGAAATATTAGAACGAATCGTACCAGAAGTAATGGAACATGCAATTGAATTAGCAGTTCCATTAAAAGTTGATTTTTCATATGGAAGCACATGGTATGATGCGAAGTAAGGAAGTGAAAGTATGCCTGAATTACCAGAAGTAGAAGGTGTCGTTCGGGCGTTAGTGCCTGCAGTAGAAGGAAAGAGTATTGACAAAGTAGAGCTGTCTAAAACGATTTACGCTTCGTGGTCAGAAGGAAAGCAAGCCATTGTGAAAAATATAGAACCAAATCTTTTTGAAGAAGTTATGCGGGGCATGACAATTGGGAAAGTGAAACGTCGAGCTAAATATATTTATTTTCAACTTGAAAAGGACGGAGAACATTTTCTTTTTGTAAACCATTTAGGTATGACGGGTGCTTGGTTTGTCGTTCATCAATTAAATGATATTACTGAAGGTAAATTTCGAAAACATGTTCATGCAATTTTCTATTTAACTTCAGGAGAGCTTCTTGTTTATGCAGACATTCGTCGCTTTGGAGAAATGCGATTTATTTCGAATGAAGAGGAGCATCCTCCATTATTACTCATGGCACCTGAACCGTTTGAAGATGAAGCTTGTCAATACTTTTTGGATAAATGTGACTTGCCGAAATACCGTAATAAAGCAATTAAAGAAGTCATTATGGACGGACAAGTTATTTCTGGCTGCGGTAATATTTACGCAACGGAATCTTTATTTAAAATGGGGATTCATCCAGCACGAAAAGTTAGTCGTATTAGTGAAAAACGTAAAATAGAATTGTTTGAAGTAATTCGCAATATTTTACAGGAAAGTATTGAGAGAGGTGGCTCTACTATTTCTGATTATCGTAATATTAACGGTGAAGCAGGTGGGATGCAGGATCGTTTGAAAATGTACGGAAAAAAAAGCTGCCCACAATGCGGTACCTTTACTAAATCGCTTGTCATTGGTGGAAGGACTTCTGTTTATTGCCCACAATGTCAACATTAAAAGGGTGTGTATGAAAAGTGATTATCGGATTAACAGGAAGCATTGCAAGTGGAAAAAGTACCGTTGCAAATATGTTAAAAGCATACGGACTTCCAATAGTAGATGCTGATTTAATTGCTCGACTAGTTGTTGAGCCCAGAACACCTACTTTACAAAAAATTGTCGAAGTTTTTGGAGAAGAAATTTTAAACGAAGACGGTTCAATGAATCGCCAAAAAGTAGGAGCTTCAATTTTTAATGATGAAGAAAAACGAAAAGCTTTAAATGGAATTATTCATCCAGCCATTCGGCAAGAAATGCTTAGACAGAAAGATGAACATCTTGCAAATGGAGCAAAAAATGTCGTTATGGATATTCCATTATTATTTGAAAGTAAATTACAACATTTTGTTGAAAAAATTTTAGTTGTGTCAGTATCAGAAGAAACTCAATTAAAACGGTTAATGGAGCGCAATCAATTAACCGAAAAAGAAGCTAAAGCAAGAATTAGCTCACAATTACCACTATCATTAAAAGAGCAAGGTGCCGATGCTGTAATTTATAATAATGGCACAATTGAAGAAACGAAAGAACAATTAAAAAAAATATTACAACAGTGGAAAATCATTTGAATAATGAAAACCTACACCTTTACAAATAATATTTGTAGAGGTGTTTTTCTTTTTGAAATTCATACTTATTTTCAACCGCGATTGTTTGTTGATGGAGCTACCATCTATGCCCTTTTTGCTCTTGTAGTTCATATGGCTAATTGTTTTTGATCGAAAAACAACATTTTATTTTTCAGAAAATAAGAACTTTAATATTCTAAAAAAGATTGTGTTCACCTTTTTAATAAATGTGCTATACTATTTTGGAGAATAGATAACATAATTAAACTCTAAAATTCAGGAGGCTTTATAAATAATGACAGTTTCTATAGCTATTAACGGTTTTGGCCGAATTGGACGTATGGTTTTCCGCCAAGCGATTTTTCAAAATGACTTAAAGATAGTTGCAATTAACGCTAGCTACCCAGCAGAAACGTTAGCACATTTAATAAAGTATGACACAAATCACGGAAAATTTGATGGTACTGTAGATATTGCGGAGAACGCTTTAATCGTCAATGGTAAACGTGTTGAATTAATTAGTGAACGTGACCCTTTAAAATTACCTTGGAAGCAAATGGGCGTAGATATTGTAATTGAAGCAACTGGTAAATTTAACGAACGCGATAAAGCTGCTATGCATTTAGCAGCAGGTGCGAAAAAAGTTATTTTAACAGCTCCAGGTAAAAATGAAGATATTACAATCGTAATGGGTGTTAATGATGAGTTACTAGATATTTCTAAACATGATGTTATTTCAAATGCATCTTGTACAACAAACTGTCTAGCTCCTGTTGCAAAAGTTTTAAATGATAAATTTGGTATTGAAAATGGCTTAATGACTACAGTACATGCTTATACAAATGACCAAAAAAATATTGATAATCCACATAAAGATTTACGTCGTGCTCGTGCATGTGCGGAAAGTATTATTCCAACATCAACAGGTGCTGCAAAAGCTTTATCTTTAGTATTACCTGAATTAAAAGGTAAGTTGCACGGTATGGCATTACGTGTACCAACACCGAACGTTTCATTAGTAGACCTTGTTGTTGATTTACAAAAAGATGTTACAATTGAAGAAGTTAATGCAGCATTTAAAGAAGCTGCAGCGGGTCCGATGAAAGGTATTTTAAACTTTACTATGGAGCCACTCGTTTCAACAGACTATAACACAACAACTTATTCTTCAACTGTTGATGGTCCATTAACAATGGTAATGGGCTCAAGAAAAGTAAAAGTTTTAGCTTGGTATGATAATGAATGGGGTTATTCTGCACGCGTTGTAGACTTAACAAAAAAAGTTGCGAAAGCTTTAGCAGCAGTTTTAGCTTAAAACTTAATTAAATTTAGGTAGGAGTTTATTGGGCTCCTGCCTTTTTTATGTAATAAAGTTGATAACAATCTGCTCACTATTATTTTAAGTAATGAGCAGATTTTTTTAGTAAGTACTAGTTGATTGAAGTGGAAGGAGGCGAGTATAGCTGCTCCTACGGTTACTCGTCCCAAATACAGTTGGAACGGAAATCAACAATTCAGAAAAAATACTGTTCAGTTGTATTTTTCTAATTTCATTATTTAACAAGTTGTATTAAAATTTAGTTTTGCATAAACAAAAAAAGTGCTGTTTTTCTAGTTGAACTAGTTTTGTTATAATAAGAGTACTAAATCGAGTGAATCAGGAGAAATATTTTTATGAGATGTCCAACTTGTCAATATAATGGTACACGTGTCGTAGATTCTAGACCTGTTGATGATAATAAGGAAATACGAAGAAGACGTGAATGTGAATCATGCGGCTTTCGTTTTACAACGTTTGAAAAAATAGAGGAAACACCTTTAATTGTCGTGAAAAAAGATGGTTCAAGGGAAGAGTTTAGTCGAGAAAAAGTGTTACGTGGTTTAATACGAGCATGTGAAAAACGACCAGTAGCATTAGAAACATTAGAAGGAATTGTTTTATCAATAGAAAAGAATTTGAGAAGAATCGGGAATCCAGAAGTACGCTCCGAGGATGTTGGAGAAATGGTAATGGATTTACTTGCTAAAGAAGATGAAGTTGCTTATGTACGATTTGCCTCTGTTTATCGACAATTTAAAGATATTAATGTGTTTATTTCCGAACTAAAAGATTTGCTACATCGTCAAACGGATATTAAAAAATAAACAGATGGAGGGATGAAAATGGTTCATTTGTATAAGGAAATACAGCCAGCGGATCATTTTGAAATTAGTCTCCCTCACTTCCTTTCAACGAATGAACGTCAGCTATTAACGTTATTTTATCAACCATTAACTGGAGCAGAACCAATTAGTCTCTATTTAACATTATGGGCAGAGGGGGAAGATTTACAATCGTCACCAATGACCCATTATCATTTAATGAATGTATTAGATGTTCCAATTGGAAAAGTGTTTGAAGCACGTATAGCGCTTGAAGCAATCGGTCTACTTCGAACTTGGCGAAAGGATGAAGGGGAGAATCGCCATTTTATTTATGAATTAAATCGACCGCTTGATGCGCATACATTTTTCCAAGATCCATTATTATCTATGTTTTTATTTTCGAAAATTGGCGAACAAGCTTATCGAAAATTGCGAAAGCGCTTTGTAAAACCAATTAATAAAGATGCTTATCAAGAAGTTTCAAGATCCTTTATTGATGTTTATAAACCTGTTCATACAAATGTACCAAAAGATTTTTTTCATACAGATGTTAAAAGTTCGAAAAAGGATTATCCATTTTATTATGAACAATTTGATTTTAATTTGTTAATGTCAGGGTTATCAGAGCAACTAGTTCCTTCAAGTAGTATTACCCTTGAAGTAAAAGAGGTCATTGCAAAACTTGCATTCCTCTATCAACTATCACCGCTAGATATGCAAAAGGTGGTTATTTTAGCTTTAGATGATAATGTTCATATTTCAAAGGAACGGTTAAAAAAAGCTGCTGCTGATTATTATAAGCTGACTGTTTCGAAGGATGCACCGAAGTTACAAAAAGCTTTTACACAAAGTGAAACACCGGTAAGTCATGAAAAGTCATCTAAAGAACAAGAACTTCAGCATTATTTAGAAACGACACCACCCATTCAAGTTTTACGAGATATTAATAATGGGAAGGAACCTTTACCATCATCCGTAAAAATTGCGGAGGATTTAATTGTAAAACATGGTATGCCTGTCGGTGTAGTTAATGTGTTGCTTGAATATGTTATGCTTACAACGGATATGAAGCTTCCACAAAAGTATGTTGAAAGAATTGCAGATCATTGGATGCGTAAAAATTTAAAAACAGCAAAAGAAGCAATGGAATTAGCTCGTACTGAACGCGATCAATATACTAAATGGAAAAATGAAAACGAACAAAAATCTTCAACTACTAGTTCAAAAACTGGTGGTTATAGAAAACAAACAAAAGCTAGTAAAGAAATTATTCCTGAATGGTTTTATAAACGGAATGAACAAAAAAGTGACAATACACAATCAAATGAGACTCAATCTATTGATTTTGAACAAGAGCGTCTGAAAATATTAAAAAAACTTGGTGTACAAGACGGGTAGGTGACCTAAAATCGAACCGATTAACAATTCATTAAAAAGAACAATTAAAATACCATCATTTCAAGAACGATATAATGCGATGCGTCAAGAAATATTAGAAAATCGTGCAGTGCAAAGGTTTTTAGCAGAGAACGATCAACTTGTAAATTTAGAAATGGTAGAGCGAAGTTTACCAAAGCTACATGAATATATTAGTCAATCGGCGGATTGCTGTAATTGTGGAAATACAGATCAATGCACGAACTACTTAAAAGGATTTATTCCAAAATTGTATATTACGCAAGGTACAATTGATGTTCAATACGAAAGATGCCAGCAAAAAATCATAGAGGATGAGCGACGAGATATTGAGTCGATGATATCCAGTATGCATATGCCAAAGGATGTTTTAAGAGCAACGATAAAAGATTTGCAAATTGATGATTCCTCACGGGTGAATATTGCGAATAAAGCTGCTGATTTTATTGCACAATATAAAAGTACAGGTGAGCTTCCGACAAAAGGATTTTATCTTTATGGGAAATTTGGAGTGGGTAAATCCTTTGTACTTGGTGCAATTGCAAACGAATTAGCTAGTTTAAAAGTTCAAACTGTTGTTGTTTTTGTTCCTGAATTTTTACGAGAAATGAAAAATTCAATTTCTGATCAGTCATTAAATGAAAAAATTGATTATGTAAAACGTGCACCAGTTTTAATGCTTGATGATATTGGAGCGGAAACTTTATCTAGCTGGACGCGAGATGAAATATTAGGAACGATATTACATTACCGAATGAGTGAACAGCTTCCAACATTTATTACTTCAAACTTCGACTATGATGGCTTAGAACATCATTTAGCACAAAGCTCGCGCGGAGATGTAGAAAAGGTAAAAGCTGCACGAATTATGGAACGAGTAAAGGCAGTAACGACTCCAATTAAAATGGAAGGAAAGAATCGCCGACATTAACTTTTAAAATTTATGTCGATATTCGGTTGCATTTCTTAACAATCGAGCGTATACTTTCATTGTAATTAATACAAATAATAAGCTATGAAGAGGACAACAAGTTTGTGAGCCGACTTGTAGAGAGGGGAGCCTTGGCTGGAAGCTTCCTAGTACGACACAATCTTTACTACCTTAGAGCTTTAGCGGGGATAATCCGCTAACGTCAATCGGTACGTTAACCGACCTAGAGCTTCGTCTGATAATACGTTATCGGAAGGAAGAAGGGTGGAACCACGAGCATACGCGTCGTCCCTTTTATAGGGACGGCTTTTTTTATTTTCTCGAGGTTTTTATGTTAACGTTATTCAGGTTTGTGTAAGTTGTGTGCGTTTTTGGCGCATTTATGTGCGATTTTTTAAGTTTTAAGTGCGAATTTAAAAATTTTAACCTTTAAAAATAAATAGAAGGAGAAATTATCATGTCAGAAGTAATTAAATTAACTTTCCCAGATGGCGCTGTAAAGGAATTTGCGCGCGGTACATCTACAGAAGAAGTAGCAGCATCAATTAGCCCAGGACTAAAAAAACAAGCTTTAGCAGGTAAAATTAATGGTACACTAATCGATTTAAAAACACCTATTGAAGAAGATGGTGCAATAGAAATTATTACACCTAAATCTGAGGAAGCTCTAGAAATTTTACGTCACTCAACAGCTCACTTAACAGCACAAGCAGTGAAACGTTTATTCCCAGGTGTGAAATTAGGGATTGGTCCAGTAATCGAAGGCGGCTTCTATTACGACATCGATTCACCAACACCAATTTCAGCTGAAGACCTTCCGAAAATTGAAAAGGAAATGAAAAAAATCATTTCTGAAAATATCGAAATCGAACGTAAAAATGTAAGCCGTGATGAAGCGCAAAAAATTTACGAAGAAATCGGTGATGAATATAAATTAGAACTACTTGAAGCGATTCCAGCTGATGAGCAAGTGTCTATTTATTATCAAGGTGAATTTTTCGACCTTTGCCGTGGGATACATGTACCTTCAACAGGAAAATTAAAAGAGTTCAAACTGTTATCTTTAGCTGGAGCTTACTGGCGCGGTAATTCCGATAACAAAATGCTTCAACGTATATACGGAACTGCCTTCTTCAACAAAGAAGATTTAAAACATCACCTTCAAATGCTTGAAGAAGCGAAAGAACGTGATCATCGTAAAATCGGGAAAGAATTAGAGCTATTTACTTTATCTCAAACTGTAGGTCAAGGTTTACCACTTTGGTTACCAAACGGTGCAACGATTCGTCGTATCATTGAACGTTATATCGTTGATAAAGAAGTTAAACTTGGTTACAAACATGTTTATACACCTGTATTAGGTTCTAAAAAATTATATGAAACTTCAGGTCACTGGGGTCATTATCAAGATGATATGTTCCCGCCAATGGAAATGGATAACGAAACATTAGTATTACGTCCAATGAACTGTCCGCATCATATGATGGTATACAAATCTTCAATGCATTCATATCGCCAACTACCTATTCGTATTGCAGAACTTGGTACAATGCATCGATATGAAGCTTCAGGTGGATTATCAGGTTTACAACGTGTTCGAGGAATGACTTTAAACGATTCACACATTTTCGTTCGTCCGGACCAAATTAAAGAGGAATTCAAAAAAGTAGTTGAATTAATCTTAGACGTTTATAAAGATTTCAATTTAAATGATTATCGATTCCGTTTATCATATCGTGATCCTGCTGATACTGAAAAATATTACGATGACGATGAAATGTGGGAAAAAGCGCAAAGTATGTTAAAAGAAGCGATGGATGATATGGGCTTAGAATATTACGAAGCTGAAGGTGAAGCAGCGTTCTATGGTCCAAAATTAGATGTTCAAGTAAAAACAGCGATTGGTAAGGATGAAACTTTATCCACTGTACAACTTGACTTCTTACAACCTGAACGTTTTGACCTTACTTATATTGGTGAAGATGGAAAGCACCATCGTCCAGTCGTTATCCACCGTGGTGTAGTATCTACAATGGAACGTTTTGTTGCATTTTTAATCGAAGAGTACAAAGGTGCATTCCCAACATGGTTAGCACCGGTTCAAGTGCAAGTTATTCCTGTATCGAATGAAGTTCATTACGATTATGCACAAAAAGTAGTAGCAGAACTTCAAGCAGCAGGAATTCGTGTAGAGATGGATGATCGTGAAGAAAAACTTGGTTACAAAATCCGTGAAGCACAAATGCAAAAAATTCCTTACATGCTTGTGCTAGGTGATAAAGAAGTAGAAGATTCAAGTGTCAACGTTCGTCGTTACGGATCAAAAGACTCTGAAACAGTTTCATTTGAAGATTTCTTAAACAATATTAAAGCAGAAATAACAAAATAATAATAAATGACGCATCGGCAAAAAGTCGGTGCGTTTTTTAGAAGTATACTGACATTTACTTAATAAAAAGATATGATAGATGTAAGAGGTGAGAAAAGTGAAAAAAATCTTTTTTGGTGTTGCACTAGGATTTAGCTTAATACTCAATCTACATACAGCAGAAGCAAGTGTCCATTATAAAGATGTAAAGCAGACTGATAATTTTTATCCAGCAGTTGAAAGTTTAATTAAGCAAGGTGCAATTAGTAGTACATTACCATATTTCAACCCCCATGAAAAAGTAACACGGGGGCAAGCTTCAAAAATTATTGCGATTGCCGCAGGATTAAATTATAAGGATATTTATGATTTAGAAAATTTTAAAGACGTGCCAAAAACACATCAATTTTATCCATACATTCGTACTATGTTTAGTAATAATATAATTGGTGGTTATAATTATTATGAATTTGGTGTAAATGATTATTTAACACGTGGTCAAATGGCAAAAATTCTGGTTAATGCATTTAATGTACCGTTGTTAGCAATTGAGTCGCATAAAGAGCCTGTACCGCAGTTTAAAGATATTTTTACTTATCGTAATAATGAACTGGTATATAAACAACACGGGCTAGAAATTATGTCTTTAAAATATTTCAATTTGTTTTCAGGGTTGTCTACTACTGAATTTGGAATAAATAAGCCTGTAACACGCTCTCAACTTGTTCTGTTAATTGATAAATTACAGAAGAACAAAGAAAGTTATTCCAATTTACGTAAGCTAAATTTATCTCAATACTTTGAAAACTATACATTAACTACACCTATTACTATTGAAAATACGACTATAGCTAAAGTAGTTGCCTATTTACCTCACAACATTTTTAATAGTTATAATCCGAATAATCCTCAAGAAATGATGTATGCACTTTTAAAACCATTGAAAGAAGGAACAACAACAATTACTTCAAATAATGGTGAAGTAATCAGTTTAACGGTTTACAATAAAGAAGGAGTATTAAGAACTTCTTTTGAAAAATTGTCACAGTAGGTTTTTTAATTAAAAATAATTAATATTGTTGACATCTAATTTAACAGATGATAATATTAACTAGGTTATGAATACAAGTTTGTGGTTGAAGTAGAGGCTGCCCGCTTCTCACCTGTAAAGACGCATTTGCTGTTATCAGGTATGACACGTTGAATTTTTTACGCGACTTAAGGCGTATGCAAATATAGCGGGCGGACATCTTCCAACATGTCCGTCCTTTTTTTATGGACATACTTAGGAAGTGTACCGTTCAACCGGGCGTTTTTGCTCTAATCTCATGTATTCGCGACACAACCTTGGAGGTGGATTCGTATTAGCAAAGACATGTATGTAAACGAAGGCATTCGCGCACGTGAACTTCGTTTAATCGATCATAACGGTGATCAGCTTGGAGTTAAATCTCGAAATGAAGCTTTAGAAATTGCCGCTCGTGTAAACTTAGATCTTGTCCTTGTGGCCCCTCAAGCTAAGCCACCAGTCGCACGTATCATGGACTATGGTAAGTTTAAGTTTGAACAGCAAAAGAAAGATCGTGAAATTCGTAAAAATCAAAAAGTCATTAATATGAAAGAAGTTCGTCTGAGCCCAACAATTGATGAACATGATTTTCAAACGAAATTACGTAATGCAATCAAATTCCTAGAAAAGGGCGACAAAGTAAAATGTACTTTACGTTTTAAAGGTCGCGCAATTACACATAAGGAAATTGGTCAACGTGTATTAGATCGTTTTGCTGAAGCTTGTGCTGAAGTTTCTACGGTTGAACAAAAACCAAAGATGGAAGGCCGAAGCATGTTCTTAGTTCTTCAACCAAAGAACGAGAAAAAGTAATATTGACGAATAGTTTAGGAGGAAATTCGAAATGCCAAAAATGAAAACTCACCGTGGCGCTGCGAAGCGTTTCAAAAAAACGGGCAAAGGAAAATTAAAATTTGACCGTGCTTATGGAAGCCACTTATTCGCTAACAAATCTACAAAACAAAAACGTCACTTACGTAAAGCAAAAGTTGCTACTTCAGGTGACTTCAAACGCATCAAATCTTTACTTACTTACATGAAATAATTTATAAGTAAAATAGATACGGATCGTAATTAATTAAACATTCGAAAGAAATAGCAGGAGGTAATTAGTATGCCACGCGTAAAAGGCGGAACAGTAACGCGCAAGCGTCGTAAAAAAGTATTAAAATTAGCAAAAGGTTATTTTGGTTCAAAACATACTTTATATAAAGTTGCTAACCAAGCAGTAATGAAATCAGGTCAATATGCATACCGTGACCGTCGTCAAAAGAAACGTGATTTCCGTAAATTATGGATCACTCGTATCAATGCTGCTGCTCGTATGAACGGTCTTTCTTACAGCCGTTTAATGCACGGTTTAAAAGTAGCTGGAATCGAAGTTAACCGCAAAATGTTAGCTGACCTAGCTGTAACTGATAGCGCTGCATTTGCACAATTAGCAGAAGCTGCTAAAAAAGCTGTCGCAAAATAATAATTGTCGTTGTATTTTACATCATAAGGATGTAAAACTTATAATTTAAATAAAGACTGGTAGGACATCCTATCAGTCTTTTTGCATTATGAAAAGAAGTAGGGGGATTTGATGGAACAAGCATTATTGGCTTATTTTGTTGTAGTATCTATCATACTATGTATTTTCATGTATATTGATAAATCACGAGCAAAGAACCATGAATGGCGTATTTCTGAAAAATCATTATTTACATTAGCGATTCTTGGCGGTGCATGTGGTGGCGTTTTAGGAATGTATTTATTCCGTCATAAAACAAAACATAACTCGTTTACATTTGGATTTCCACTTCTGGCAGCTATCCAAATTTTTATATTAGTAAGAGCTTTTAATCTATTTTAATATAGAAAAAACAGGTGATTCGTAAAAAGAATCACCTGTTTTATTGGTTCTATAATAAATGTTGGGGTTTTTAAACAATTTCTAAAATAAAAATGCACAACATCACCTATTTTACTATACTTGAATTGTTGAGAAACAAGTTAGTAAAGGGGAGTTGTGCTGTATGAAT
>JAEXYZ010000098.1 GCA_023405135.1 Bacillota bacterium
CCGAGTTGAGGTTATTCATATGAACAACGAAAGTCACCGATTAAAACATCAACAAAAGATTTTCAACTAATCAAAAGTGTTCATCGTAAATGAGCAAAAAATGTTCATTTGGGGTTGACGTTTACAATTTTCCTTTTATATATTTTTTACAATTACATAATTGCCTAAAATTTGAAGAAAAGATATAATTTTATCTATGATGTTTTACTCCTTTTTTACAAAAAATATACGAAAAGGAAAAGATAGGTATGTTATCTTTGACAAGTGCTTTTGAAAAAACAAGAGAAGAACTTTTTAAAAAAGCTAAATCTACAACATCCTTAACCTCCAGTGAAATTCTACAACAAAGTCAGCAATTAGATTATTTTATTACATTGTTTCAAAATAAAAATTTCTCTGATTTTGTTGTAACCTATAGGGTTGAGGAATCTAAATTATTTATAGAAATTAAGGGGCAACTAGATATTATTACTGCAGATGAGTTAAAATCTTTCATAAAGCTCAATAAGAGTAAATGGGGAGATGTAAAGGAATTTTATATCGACTTAAGTCATCTTAATTTTTTTGATACAACTGGGATTCAATCAATCGTTTCTTTAATTACAGAAGCTAAAAGTGATGGAATTTCTATTAAAACAGTTATAACAAACCAAACAGCCTATGAAATTTTTAATATGATAGGAATTTTAAGTGCTCTTAAAAAGTTAAACTGTAGAACACTTATAGCTGTGTAAAATAATAGCAATTCTATCCGATCCGAAAAACGTTCATTTATCATGAGGGTGCCCAGAAAGTCATTTTTTTGGACACCCTTTAACTTTTTATTAAGTATTTTCTTAATATTACTCTTTCGATTTTTTCTATTCTTGTCGCAATTTATTGGTACTGAAAACAAAGTAGTACAAAGGCGTCTCCTAAAACCTCTTTGCTTACGTCCAATGATTATTATGCAAAAAAATTATTATGCAAAAATTGATCTATTTATTATAATTTTTACTACGCCACAAGAGTGATAAAATTAAAACAACCACACCTACTCCAACACCAATTATTTGGTCTAATAGAACTTCCCCGGTTCTAAAATATCTAATACTGAATGTACCACCAAATATAATAATCATTGTTATACCTAGTTGAACTAAATATGTATTAATTTTCATTGAATAATTCACCTGCTTTGCCAAAATAAAAAGTTCATAATGATTAACCTTAATGTAAAAATTGACATTATATTTTCTACAAACGCTAACTTATTTGTTAAACCTAAATAAACAAGTTTTCAGCTTATTTTAAATAGATGTCTCTAATTTTCGAAGGGAGCGAAGGAATAGAAGATAAACTATTTCTTGAAATAAGTTTCACAATAATGATTTAGAAAGATAGGATGTTTAAGCTGCTATGATTGAAAATACACGTAGTTGCCAATCCACCCTAAGATGACAATTACTAGACCAACCGATAGCACTTTTCCACTCAAGAAAATCTCTCCATTTTTCCTTTTAATTGGTTATTGTTATTTTATCATAAATAATGTGATGCCATTTGTTATATAAGTTCATTCAATTGTCGTATTAACAAATGAACAAATGTATGGTATTTTATATTTATATACTAAAAGGTATATAAAGTATGAATTTCTCTAATGAAGCAGAAGTTCACCCATCAGGTATATCCTGTAAATATAAATGATAGGTGGAAAAAAATGAATTATCGAGTTTTACTTTATTATTTTTATACAAAAATAGATGATCCTACTGCATTTGCTGCGGAACATTTAGAAACATGTAAGAATATGAACTTAAAAGGTCGTATTCTTGTAGCTCAAGAAGGTATTAATGGTACGGTTTCAGGTACAATTGAAGATACGAATGCCTATATGGAGATGATGAAAAATCACCCATTATTTAAAGGTATTGTTTTTAAAATTGATGAAGCAGAAGGTCATGCTTTTAAGAAAATGCATTGCCGTCCACGTCCAGAGCTTGTAAACTTAAGCTTAGAAGATGACGTCGATCCATATGAAGTTACAGGTCGTTATCTAACACCTGAACAATTCTTTGAAGAAATGCAACGTGAAGATACAGTTGTGTTAGACGTACGTAACACTTATGAGTATGATGTAGGTCATTTCCGTGGAGCAATCCGCCCAGAAGTTGAAACGTTCAGAGATACTCCACAATGGGTACGTGATAACAAAGAATTATTCGAAGGTAAACGCGTACTAACATACTGCACAGGTGGTATTCGTTGTGAGAAATTCTCAGGCTGGTTAAAACGTGAAGGTATTGGGGAAGATGTTGGTCAATTACACGGTGGTATTGCCACTTACGGTAAAGACCCGGTCGTAAAAGGACAACTTTGGGACGGTCAAATGTACGTATTTGATGAAAGATTAACTGTTTCAATTAACCAAGTTGAACACGTCGTTGTTGGTCGTGATCATTTTGATGGGACACCATGTGAACGTTACATTAACTGTGCAAATCCTGAGTGTAATAAACAAATTTTAAGCTCGGAAGAAAATGAACGCGAACATTTAGGCGGTTGTACTATTGAATGTTCAAAACATGAACGTAACCGCTATGTGATAAAACATAATTTATCAAAAGAATTTGTTGAAGCACAAATTGCAAAATTACAACAACTTATTTAATAAAATAATTCAACAAAGTAGGGCGTCCCAAAATGATTTGGGACGCCCCCGCTTTGCGACGAGGATGGACTTGTCCACCACAGATGCTTAAGCAACTCCTTAAGAAATAGTGGGCTTTCCCTAAATTTTTAATTTCGGGATGGTTCCATCTATACTTTCGAACATATTACTAGTAGGTGATCATATGCCCGCATTAACCTTTGAACAAGTAGAGATGCTAAATAAATATCGAATATATACAACATCTCCAAAACGTACATTATTCACACTCGAACGTTTAAGTAAAGAGTTTTTCCATGATGACTTTGCTCCCCTTATGCAAGGAATTACAGAGGCAAAAACTGCAACAGCTGCTGTTTCTCACTTTGCTAAACGCTATGGGATGTTTTTTGCCATGCAATTTTACATGCTTGCTGCTTATGATTTAGTATGGGATGGAAAATTTATTGATTTGCAATTTGATGTGACAGAGGAATTTGGAACACATACAGTCGCTATGTTTATAAATCCAAACGATTATCGCTATGTAACAGAAGAGGAAAGAAAATATGTCATAAGTTCCATTTTATTTAAGCAAGGATATGAAGTTGTTCAGCAATTAAGAAAGACGACAACTATATCACCGTTAACCGTTTGGGAAAATTTCTTTATTCACATGATAAATATTTTTGATAAGCTCCTTGAAAATCCATTAACCGCAACACAAGCGATGGACGACATTGAGTTATTAGAAGATCCACAACTTTGGAATCGTTTTAGTGATAAATCTCTATTCTATGAATTTACTAAAGGCAAAAATCCTGCGGAACTTGCTAGTTATCCTACAAGAAAAAGTTGCTGCTTTTCAATGGATGTACCCGGATTAGCTGCATGTGGTTATTGTCCAAGAACATAGAAAAGTCGTTACTTTAAAAAGCAACAACTAATTGAAGTTCTCTTCCGATATATAGCATTAATTTTTCTATTACATCTACATCATCAATATAAAAATCAGTTGTTATTCGAGGGGTGCCATAGTTATCTTTCCCTTCGAAATAAAAGGCTTCTAATGTCCCGGACAATTCAAATAAAGAATTTGAACTTTCTAATACTTGTAGTTTAATGATTTGTCCTGTATAAGTAGATAAAACTTGTACGGGACATACATCTCCAATTGTTAAATAATTAGGACCGTACAAAGATTTTTCTTGAAGTATGCCTGAGATTTGCATATTAAAGCGCTCCCTTTAAAAGAATATATGATATTTTTCCATAGAAGCTCTAGTTTATCAAGTAATGTAAGAGAAAATCAGCCCTAAGTCGGATTGAAGAAGGACAAGTTTTAACTAAGTTCGAGAAACTATTTAGGTCATTTATAAATAAAGACACGACAATATAAATTTAAACATTGATAGCAGTTCGCTTGTGTTGGTTCGTTTAAAATAGTGTTATAATAAAGATATAAATATCAGCAGCTTATGTTAAGTGCAGTGGATGTTGTAATAAATTCGAACTTGCTGAAGGAAGTCTTCAATATAATTTGTACAAACAAAGAAAAGCGAAATATTTCCGCTGTGAAAAATGTAACGATAATATTCGCTTATCAGCTATAAAACATCTTTTTGGAAGTGGTAATGTTTCGTTTATTGATAATCAGTAATGATATTAGATTCGAGATAGTTTCAAGCCAATAAAAAAGACCGTCATACTAGACAGTCTCTCTTACCTTAATATTTATTAAGTTACTTTTGGTTAAACAATTTTGTATTTTGTAGAATGTTCAACCATTTACTAACTATGCCTTCATTACTAACTTCCATTTCTTCTAGCTCAAGACTATATAACTTATAATTATTTTTTCCATTATTTTTTGCATAGTACATTGCCTTATCAGCGTTTTGAATAAGTGTTTCTTTATCTTCTCCATCATCCGGGAACATACTAACACCGATACTTACAGAAACTTTTGCTTCATTACCATCAATATTAAATGGAGGTGTAACTGCCTCAATAATTCGCTTTGCAATATCTTCAATTTCTTCTTTACTTGTTTCTTCAAAGACTAAAATAAATTCATCTCCACCAATTCGAGCAATAAGATCCTCTTCTCTAGTACATTCATTCAGTCTTGTTACAACCTCTTGTAATAATTTATCGCCAGCATCATGACCAAGTGTATCATTTACTAACTTAAAATCATCCAAATCAAGGAACATTAACGTAAAGTTATAATTATACCTTTTAGAGCGGGCTAACGCCTTTTGAATATGTTTATCTAACATTTTACGATTTGGTAATTCTGTTAAATCATCAAAATAAGCCATTTGTCTTAATTCATTTTCTACTTTCTTATGCTCTGTTATATCGATAAAACTACCATTAATCTTTATAATTTCCCCATTAGAATTTTTTATTGGTTTAGCTACTCTAAGTATCCATTTTTCCCCTTCTATAGGATGGGTAATTCGAAATTGGTTTTGTACCGGATTTCCTTTAAAAAATTTCACTTCCGCTTCTTTTACTTCTGCAACATCTTCCATAAGAATTAAACTTTTCCAAATTTCTAGGTTTTCAATAAATACATCATAAGAGTATCCGAAAATATTTTCAACTCCAATTGAAAACTTGTATTTATCTAATATCGCATCATAAATAAATAAAGCTGCTTCATCAAATGAGTAAAAATGTTCTTCATATTCAGAATAACTTTGGTTCATCTTTATTATTTCATTTTCAATCTGTTCATTCTGTTGCTTTATATTTTCGTAATTTAAATCTATTTCGTCATACTTTTTCCCTAACACCCAAGTTAATAAAACAATCGATATGGAAAATACTGCATCTAAAATATTTAAATTATTGAATTTGAAATAATGATAAATTTGATAAACAAACATTAATATTATAGCTAAAGTTGCAAATAATTTGCCTTTTCTGTACATTTCAAGCCGCCCTTTGACGTATAATTTACTGTCTCTTTTCACCCAAAACAACACCTTGTAGACGAAGACCAAACATAAACAATTTCATAAATAACCTCCGATTAACCTCGGTTTTATGAAGCATGATAGGTTGTCCAATCTAAATTGAATAAGGGCTTATACAAGCAGGCTCTTTTAGATCAAATATTACATTATCACGCTAGATATATTATAAATAATTTTTTGATATTTTGATACAGTATTAAATAGGAAATAACCATTAAAATACTTGAAAACAGGTAATTTTTAATAAAAAAGAAGCTACTTGAAATGATTAGAGGTAAAAGAAAGGATTTATTTTAAAGAGAAAGGGTTTCCAGATTGAAGGGGAAAACCTTTTTAAAATAATACAAATATAGGACGTAACAAAGTACAATAGTTTAAATTGATATCTTTCTAATTTGTTGATTTTCGTTCCAATTGGACACGCATCCAGAGCAGGCCTCGCTTTTCCTGCAAGAGTCGTTCTATTTCACTCCAAATACAATTGATGAGAACCTTTCCCAAACGAATATTAAAGAATTTCTATTCCCTTTTCATTCAGTTCATTTCCATTTTTTCTTAAAATCTCTGTGGATTTAATAGACTTAGTTCTAAGAATATAAATAAAAAGCCCGAGAGATAACCATATACATCCTGTAAAAAAACCTGCCCCTCCGACTGGGACTAATAAACAAATGCAAATGATTAAAGCAATTGCTGGTAAGACTGGATAAAATGGTGTTGTAAATTGGGAAACCCTTTTTTCAATAGTTGATTTTTTCCTTGATATAAAAAATGCAATCAACGTAAAAATAAACGTAATTAAATATAAAAAGCCTGTTGCATTTACTGCAATATTAATTGAACTAACGAGCGTAAAAAGGATTTGAATACTCACTCCTAAAACAATCGCCCAAATAGAGTTTGTAATTTTGGATGAACAGTACCAATTTGCTTTGGCAAAAAACCGTTTCTCCCCATTGCAAATGCCGTTCTAGAAATTGAGATGATAAACGCATTACAAGTCGCAGGTAGGGCAATTACAATAATAATACTAACGATAGTTGGGCCATAACTTCCTAGAAACTGTTCACTGGCCAATGCTACAGGAACTTTCGACACTCCCAATTCCTGCCAGGGAACAACGCCTGTTGAAACGAATAACAGACCAGAGTATAGAATGAGCACAATCACGATTGAGGAGAAAATAGATTTAGGAATTGTTTTACTGGGGTTTTTCATCTCTTCCCTAGCATCTACAATAACATCCCGCCCAACCATTGATAGGAAGCCAACCAATGCTGCAGCAAGTATCCCGTCAAAACCATTAGGAGCAAAAGGTGTATAGAACGAATAATTAACATGACCAATACCTAAGGCAAAAACAGAATAAGAACAACGATCACTACAATTACAATCACAACCTGAATAATCCCACTTAACTTAATTCCTAATACATTTAAAAAACCTAGAATAATGAGCAACATAATAGCACTTAGCATAGGGGGAGTACCTGTCAAAGAATATAGATAGTTTCCAACCCCTTGAGAAACGAAACTGCTTGCCGTAAGCCAAGCACCCCAATACGCCCATCTAATCATTGTTCCAAAAAATGATCCCATTGTTTGTGTAACGTATTCATAGGCTCCACCTGCTCTCGGGTATTTAGATGCTAATTCTGCATAGCATAGTCCTAGTAAAATTTCTAAAATTGCTGCAATAACAAAAGCAAGCATTACGGCAGGTCCCGCTTTTTCTGCAGCGACCCCACTAAGGACAAAGATTCCCGCACCAACCATAGCACCTGTTCCCAAAGAAGTCGCTTCTTTCTACCCTAACTCTCTTTTTAGGTTCATAGGATTCTCCTTTTCTTAGAAACTAAAACTCAGTAACTTCACCAGACCTTTCAATAAAGCTCCATTTTTTCTGGTCTACAATCCATTATTTCTTAGGTCGTACAATACCGTTAATGTCACTGCGCCTCTGTAGGTAAGGTTTTTCCTAAAAAAGTAGCAAATGCTAAAGCCTCCCACCAGCTTACACCTGTTACCGGATGATCAACTTGATTAAAAAACTCATCGAACCAATAATTTGGATATGTGATATTATTCTCCTTGATATAATCCCAGCCATCTGGTGTCCAAAAATCTGGATTTATATATCCACCTTCTTCGACAAATACTTTGAACTGTTTATTTGTTACCGGAGCTTTATCAATGGCAAACGAGTCTAACCTAACTAATTTTATGGGCTGTTCGTCTGGACACTCTTTACTACCTCGATAAAACACACCACTTGGTATAACTATCATATTTTCTATCTGTTTTCCCAATTGATTTTCCATACTAAATTCCCCCATTATTTGAGAAGCCCCATACTCCCAGTTAATTTATTAACCTTTTTCTTATCTCCATAGCAATTCCCAAATATTCAAGATTTTTTTGAGAGAATGTTGCTATTTTTTCCGTGTACTCCTCATAACATTTAGTGGTTTGTGCTGCGTTACTAAAATCCACAACGAATAGTTCAGAAAATTCCTCATTGTACAACTTCTCCCTCAACTCTTTTATTAAAAACGAATCTCCTTTTAAAATAGGAATGGGCGTCGTTGTTATGCCTACATGAGAATTTCCACTACCATCTTTTACAGATGGCCCAATAATTCCCTTAATTTCATGGCCTAATGTAAGAGATAACACAGCAGCCGTGTTTGCAATCAACCCTGTTGGTAATTCCGCATCAATAACCATTACACATTTAGTTTCCATAGTTTGTCCCCCGATTTTTCATACTTTTAACATAAAGTTAGTTTTTTACCAAAAACTGACCACAGCATTAAAATGGTACGTGTTGGGGAAATAAACTCAATATCATATTCCTTTACAGCATTTTCTGTAGTTAAACAGAGATCTACTTCCCCACTCTTCAGTCTTAAAGCAGCCTCACTTGTAGAATTCACAAAATTATCATTCCAACTTAATAAACGATGATTTTGACTTCTAACCTGATTCTTTACGACCACCTATTACCACCCACTTATTCTGAATAAATTTTAATTCGCAATTTTCAATCATTTTCCTATTTTTAAATTTAGCATGATAAAATGGTTAGTATAAGTACCAATTTTTACAATTTATAGTAGTACCAATTTTAAACTAAAGTAGGAACCTTTAGTAAAATTTTGTCGCCCGCGCTTAGAATGGGTTATTTAGTGCTCCCGCCTTCCTTAATAGAGCGATGCAAAGATTTAAAATGGTTTCACGATCTCCATACCCATTCATTAGAGCAGCTCGCGTTAGCTATTATTCACCATTACTACTAGATTTGAAGTTTCGGCATGTGCAAATGTAGGTGCAACAAGTGAAAATATCAGAATAAACGCAAAGAATACTTTCTTCATATAATACCTCCTGAGATCATCGAACACTCTAACATTATACCAGTAAAACGATAATATCCATTATTTTCCTGTATTTACATAACACTTTTATACTTTTTAGTTCTTCAATCCCATTAAACGTCTTTTATTACTTTTTATTTTATATTAACAAATAGCTATTTTAAAAAAATGTAGACAAAGGAAATGGAGTTCACTTTGTCTACATTCTAAAATTATTTGACATTATATTTTTTTAAAAAGCTATCAATTTGATTAATTATATCTTGGCTTATTGAACTTTCTATAGTCTTTACTTCACTTTCCACAGTATCTTCGTCAACTCCGATAAATCGTAAAAATTGTACTAGCACATTTCTAGTTTCTAGTAGACGTTTGCATACGTCTTCTCCCTTTTCAGTCAGCTTTATCGTTTTATATCGTTGAAATTCTATAAAGTCATCATCTTTTAATTTTTTAGCCATTTTCGAAACTGAAGGAACTGAAACTTGTAATGATTTTGCTAAGTCCGAAACTCGAGTATAACCATCCTCATCCTGATTGCTATAAATCTCTAATAAATACTTTTCTTTATTAGCAGAAATCAATGTCTTTAATACCTCCTTGACTTCTTATCTCGATATAGATGGCCGAATCCAATTTGAAAGCAAACCATGTCGAGGTGAAAAGATAAAACTAATGAAAAAGAAAATACCTGTTGCTAAAGCCATTGAGCCTGAGATGGAAGTATCAATCCACACGGCAAAATAGTATCCTGTTATGGCTGATAGCATACCAAAGATTGCACTTATAAAAATCATTTTAAGTAAATGATCTGTCCATAAATATGCAGAAGCTGCTGGAGCAATTAACATGGCAACAACCATAATTGCACCCACCGCATCAAAAGCTGCAACGGTTGTAACGGATACAAGTGTCATAAACAGATAATGCATTGCGAGCACTGGAATTCCGATACTAGCTGCCAGTGCAGAGTCAAAGGTTGTAATTTTCCATTCCTTATAAAAGAGCCCGATGATTAGAATGACAATCACTAAAACAATTAATAATATTAATGTAGCAACTGGTATATCACCAACAACTGGTATACGAATGACATTCCAGGGAATAAATGCAATTTCACCCATTAAAGCATGTTGAACATCAAGATGTGCATTTCCAACCTTTGTTGCAATTAAAATGACGCCGAGTGCGAAAAGTATTGTAAAAACTACACCGACTGAAGCTTCATGTTGTACATTTCTTGAATGAAGCAATTGAACGAGAAAAGTTGTAAATATCCCTGCTATTGCAGCCCCAATTAACATGTGTATACCGCTTAAACTTTGTGTAAGTAAATATGCAACAACAATCCCAAGCAATACAGAATGACTTATCGCATCTGCCATCATAGCCATCCTACGCAAAATTAAAAACACACCAACAATCCCACAGGAGATTCCAACGAGTGAAGCCGTCAACAGTATCCATGCTGAATACGTCATTGTTTTCCCTCCTTTACAATTGAAGAGGAAAGTAACTGTTCAAATACTTCATTCTTTTTACTTCGGTGAATTAAGTACTCAACAACAATTCCTTTTTTCACCCCGAAAAACAATGATAGTAGAAATATGGAACCTGAAGTCAGTACGATAAAGGGTCCTGTTGGCCATCCTGACCCGAGTGCACTAATTGTTGTTCCAATCGTACCTGCAATTCCTCCAAATATTCCAGATAACCACATCATTGTTTTAAACGAGTGGGTCCAGTATCTCGCACTAACTGGAGGAATAATAAGTAAAGCTGACATTAAGATAACTCCAACTGCTTGAATTCCAATAACAATGGTCAAAACTAAAATAAATAGATATATTGAATTCATTCCTTTTAATGAAAGGTTTAAACCCTTTGCAAAGTTTGGATCAAACAAATATAATTTCCACTCTTTAAAGCCAATTATCACAATTAATATAACAACTGCTGCAAGGATCGATGTTATAATTACGTCCGACCAAATCATCGAAGCAGCCTGCCCGTAAATAAAACTATCTAATCCCGCTTGATTCCCGTGACTATTGCGATTAACAATAGTTAATAAAACGATCCCTCCACCAAAAAATACTGCTAAAATTAACCCCATTGCTGTATCTGAAGTTATTCGCGTAGTTGACTTTATTAATGTTATTAAAAAGGCTCCAAGTAATGCACTAATACTTGCTCCAAGTATTAATAGAAAAAAATCTTTTTGTTGAAATATAAGAAAGGCAATAGCAACCCCTGGTAAAGCTGAATGGGACAGTGCGTCACTCATTAAACTTTGCTTCTTCCAGTAAACTAAACAACCAATTAGGCCAGATGCAAAGCCAAGGAGAAGTGTACTTAATAGTACCCATTGATAGTTGCTAGAGAGTAGAATGGACAATTCCGATTCCCTCCTTCAACCAGCGAACTGTTCCTCCGTATGTTCTTTCAATATTTTTAGCTGTAAAAGTGGATTCAATATTGCCATGTGCAATTACAGTTCTGTTTAAAAATAAAACTTGATCAAAATAATCTTCCACTGTTTGAAGGTCATGATGTACAACTAAAACGGTTTTACCCTCATTTTTTAATTCCTTCAATATTGTCATAATCGCTCGTTCTGTTGCAGCATCAACGCCAGCAAGAGGTTCATCCATAAAATATAAATCTGCATTCTGGATTAAAGCTCTTGCTAAAAATACCCTTTGTTGCTGACCACCTGATAATTCACTAATTTGACGATTTGCATAATCAGCCATTCCTACTTTATTCAAAGCTTCAAGGGCCTTTTCTTTATGGCTTTTCTTCGGCCACTTTATCCAGCCAATTTGCCCGTACATCCCCATCATTACAACATCTAACGCGTCTGTTGGGAAGTCCCAATCAACAGATCCGCGCTGAGGAACATAGCCGATTTTTTCCTTTACACTTTTTAAAGGGGAACCAAAAAATGAAACGCGCCCTGATAAATTTGGATGTAACCCAAGTAATACTTTGATCAATGTTGATTTACCTGCGCCATTTGGTCCTACAATACAAGTTAATGAGCCTTGTGGAATCTTAAACGAAACATCTTGAAGAATTATATTTTTTCTATATGCAGCACTTAACTGTTCCACTTGAAGTACATCCATTATTTCACACCCCCTGTTAATCCTTGATATATCACATCTACATTTTGTTGATACATGCCAAGATAAGTTCCTTCATTAGTTCCGGCTTCACCCATTGCATCAGAGAATAACTCTCCACCTAGCTCAACTTTTAATCCAGCTTTACTTGCTCCTTCAATTACTGCTTGTATGGAATTTTGATTTATACTACTTTCCACAAAGACTGCTGGTACTTGCTTTTCGATTAACAAATCAACAGTAGATTGAATATCCGATAAACCAACCTCATCCTCAGTACTTAAACCTTGTAAACCAACAACCTCTATATCAAACATCCGTCCAAAATAACCGAATGCATCATGTGCTGTTACTAGTACACGTTGCTCTTTTGGAATACTTGATAGTCTTTCTGTAGCATCAGCTTTAAGTTCTTCAATTTTGTTAAAGTAATTCTGCTTATTTTGCTCAAAGTAATCTGCATTTTCAGGTGAATATTCCTTTAATAATTCTGTTGCACTATTTAACGCATCTTTCCAAATATCTAGATCAAACCAAATATGAGGATCCGTCGCGCCATTTTCATCTTTTAATAATCGAGCTTCATCGATTGTCTCACCTACTGCTAACGTAGTTTTCGATTCTTGCAATTTTGTGAAAATCTCACCCATATTCCCTTCAAGATGAAGTCCATTATATAAAATGATATCTGCATTTTGGAGTGTCATAATATCCCCTTGGGTTGCCTTGTATAAATGTGGATCAACACCGGGACCCATTAAACTTTTTACTTCAACACGATTTCCACCAATAACTTCAATCGGCTCTCCAATTTGGGCAATAGTTGTCACAATTTGGATAGAATCATTTAACGAATCATCTCCGTTTGAAGCATTATTCGTTTTCTCTGTTGAACCTTGACATCCTCCTAATATTAAAGCAACAACACCAATGACTATAATTAGCAAAAGAATTAAAAGTCTTAACTTGTTCATTTTCATCCTCCTTGGTTTAAGTCACAAAAGTTGCCTTAGGGAAACTTTTTGCTTAAAAAAATATAATTAACAATAGGACAGGTATTTCCCTTTTGACAAAATGTTTCTTTAAGGAAAATTTAATGCCTGAGGGAAGTATTGTCAATACAATTTTTTCAAATTTTAAACTTCCATAATAAGTTGCTCTACCTTTTCTACAATGAAAATGCATTTGAAGGGGCATTTGTACCTCTTTTTTATCTGGTACTTTGCCTTCAGTACAATATATAGTAACGAGAATACGCAATACTTATTAAGTTACTAAGAAAAATAAGAGGGTATTCAGAAAAAATTTTTTCTGGACACACTCTTACTATTGGTTACTTATTTAGAGGGATTAAGGGTTGGTTTATAGTTTAAAGCTAGTTTTAATCATAAATCTAGGGAGAGTCGAATCATATCCTTGCACTGTATTCCATTCTCAAATATTATTTCTGAATAATGTTTAGTGAAAAAATCGATATCTACACCTATTATTCTAAAACCACATTTTTGATAAAATGCAAGCTGGCCAATACTCGAATTTCCCGTACCAACTTCAATCGTTTTATATCCTTTATTTTTAGCTTTTTGAATAGCATCTTGCACTAACATTTTTCCTATTCCTTTGCCATGCAGTTCTTCTATAACCGCAATATTTATAAGCTCCACCGTTTCTGGTCTTGTTGGAAGCAGAACATAGACACCTATCGTTTTTCCGTTGTGTTCTGCAATAAAACATTCGCCTCTTTTTAAATATTCTTCGATAATCGTTTGAGAAGGATCTGCTAATAAAAGTAGTTTAATCGGGGGCTTTTCACCTGTTTCAAGTTTTCGAATTTCCATTTTATTCTCCTTAACTCAATTTTTTATTTCACTCTATATTAATATAAAAATATAGTTTTAATTTCTTTTCATTTACTTCATATTTTATCTTAATCTGATTAAGGAATTATTTCTTTATTTACTTATTACGAATACGTAAAATTTGCCATCATTTTATACAATAAAGATGGCCAATTTTGACCATCTTTTATAAATTTGGCTAAAATAATACTTAGCTAAAATCCTTTTGATTAAGCTCTATTTCTTAAAAAGAATAATTTGTCCAACTGAATAATTATTAATGGGACAAGGGCTAGTCCATAAATCATTAATAATTGTGAACGGCTTAATACTGCTACATCGAACAAGCCTACTATTAATACGATATTTAAAAGTATAAAACCTACTAGAAAAGCAATCCAAACTGATAAATTTGAGAATAACCCTATTTTAAAAATCGATTCATTTGAACGACAGTTAAAGCCATGGAACAATCTTGATAAACATAATGTTGCAAAGGCCATCGTGCTAGCTACCAAGGGATTACCTGTCGATAAACCGAGCTGGAAAGCGATAATAGTTACAGCAGATATAAGTAATCCTTCCAACCCTACTTGCGAGACAAACCTTTTATTTAATAAAGGCTCATGAATATTTCTGGGTTTTTCTTCCATCACCTTTTTATTATGTGGTTCTAAACCTATTGCAATAGCAGGTAAACTATCTGTTAACAAGTTTATAAATAATAAATGAACAGGTGTAAATGGGGCTGGTAATGCAAAAAGTGTCGCATAAAGAACAACCAAAATCGCTCCTGTATTTCCAGATAATAAAAATTTAATTGAGTTTTTTATATTTTCATAAAGACTTCGACCATTAGAGACAGCTTTAACAATTGTTGAGAAATTGTCGTCTGTTAAAATCATTGAAGAAGCATCTTTAGCTACTTCTGTGCCCATAATTCCCATTGCTACTCCGATGTCTGCTTGCTTAAGTGCCGGACCATCATTAACACCATCCCCAGTCATTGCTACGACATTGCCTTTTTCTTGCCAAGCTTTCACAATACGAATTTTATGTTCTGGTGACACACGAGCATAAACAGAAAAGTTTTCAATTTTCTTCATTAGTTCTTTATCTGATAAATTATCAATTTCCTTTCCTTCAATCGCTTCAGAAGGATCTTGTAAAATGCCAATTTGTTTTGCAATTGCTGCTGCCGTAATTTTATGGTCTCCTGTAATCATGACAGGCTTAATGCCAGCTTTAATACAATCTGCTACCGCCTGTTTTGCTTCTTCACGAGGGGGATCCATCATTGCTACTAAACCGACAAATGTAAAGTCCTTCTCATCTTCTACACTTACATTTGGTGAATTTACATCTTTATAAACTATTGCCAGGACTCGCAATCCTTCATTGGAAAAGTCACTATTAACTTGTTTTATAGCTTCTAATTGCTGCTTACTAATGTTTTTTACCCCTTTAGAAGTCTCAATCTTCACAATGCGAGAAAGCAGTACATCAACTGCCCCCTTTGTAATCATAATATATCGATTCCCTACCCGATTAACAGTACTCATTAATTTACGATTCGAATCAAAAGGTACTTCCGCGAATCTGCTATACCGTTCGCGTATATTGAGTTCATCAATGTTATATTGATTGCCTAGGCGGACAAGAGCTACTTCTGTTGGGTCTCCAATTTCTCTATCTGCAAACGTAACTGAGTCATTGCATAATAAAGCCATATGCATAAATGTATGGTGAAGTTCATCACCTATTTGTAATTGATCATGTTGGATAACTTTTTCATTTATATATACCTTTTGAACGGTCATTTTATTTTGAGTTAGTGTCCCAGTTTTATCTGAACAGATAACTGAAATGCTTCCAAGACTTTCGACCGCATGGAGTTTTCGAATAATTGCGTTCTCCTTCGCCATTTTCTGTGTTCCAAATGCTAGGACAATCGTTACGATAGAACTTAAAGCCTCTGGAATTGCTGCAACAGCTAAAGATACTGCAAACATAAATGAATCTACAAGTTCACGACCACGTAAAATATCCAATCCAAATATTATTAGACAGATTATAATAATCCCAATAGCAAGACGTTTTCCAAAGTGTTCTAGACTTATTTGAAGTGGCGTCTTCTTTTCTTTGGCACTATCTAGTAAATTAGCAATTTTACCGATTTCGGTATTCATTCCAATAGATGTTACAACGGCTTTTCCACGTCCATTAGTAGCAAAGCTACCTGAGAAAACCATATTTGTCTTATCACCGAGTGCCACTTCCACGTCATTAATAACATGTGTCATTTTTTCGATAGGAAGGGATTCTCCTGTTAAAGAACTTTCGTTAATTTGTAAACTATGACTCTCTATAATTCGACCATCTGCACTAATATAATCTCCAGCATCTAAAATAAGAATATCTCCAATAACTACCTCTTTCGATGGAATTTCTATAACTTGTCCATCTCGTAGCACCCTTGCAATTGGAGCAGCCATTTCTTTTAAACTATCTAATGATTTTTCCGCTTTAATTTGTTGTATGGTACCTAATACTGCATTCAAAATGATTACCACTAAAATTACGACTGAGCTTTGTACTTCTCCTAAAAATACTGAGATTAAAGCTGCAACCATTAGAATAATAACTAAGAAGTCTTTAAACTGTTCAAAGAAAATTTGACCTACACTTTTCTTTTCTCCCTCTTGTAATTCGTTATAACCGTATTGTTTAATTCTCATTTGAACTTCATAATCTGATAATCCTTTTTGTGTTACTTCAAGTTCATTCATTACTTTTTTTACAGGTTCTCGGTAATATTCTGTCGCATTCATTAGTACCCCTCCTACTTTCTAGTAATTCACTTATCTAGATTACTGACAAAAAGAACTCTGCATTTTTCATCTTTACAACTTAAAGTACTAGTAAGGCATAAAAAGTTATATTTTCTTTCAATTAAATTTTAAAGGAAAATACATACTGAATCATATTATCTTCAAACCTATGTTCAGAACCTTTATATTTAGTCTGCCTCTTAAACCCTAGCATCTTGTAAAGCACAATAAATTATATGTATGGGATAGGTAAATATGTGAGATTATTTTCAAATAACACTAAATTAATATTAACTTTAGATAAAACTTATTACAGAAAAAATATCTTTAATACTTTCGAATCATACTAGATTTGCCTTTTCATAATAGCGAGGAGGCAGTTCACAGTTATTAATATAAAGTTAACTAAGAAAGCTGTCCTAAAAGTTTAGAATAAATACTTCTGGAACAGCTCCTTATGTAATCATATAAAGTTTCTACTTACATTTTAAATATCCCAATTAATATTAGGGCAATTCCTGGGAGGAACGTAAGATTTTTAACCCAATTCATATTTCTAAAAATTGAACCGATATTAATGCCAGCTATTACAAAGATAACGCTAGAAACCGTTACAACGATTGAAAATAAAATGGGAGGCAAATCAATTAACGCTGCACCAATCCCTGCTCCAAATGAATCCAACGATAAAGCTAATCCTAAGAACAACGCCTCTATGCTACCAATACTTCCCGACTTATCAAAATCTGCTTCTGTAGGCTTTTTTAATATCTTGATAATTAGTCCTAATCGTTTAATTTCAAATTCAACAATTTTAATATCCCTTTGTTTTGTTTGTGTTGAGTCTTGTGAAATTATAAATTGATAAAGAACCCAAATACCAATGACTATTAGTATAATTCCACCAATTCTTTCCGCAGCTTCATAAGATATGAACAATTCAATAATTGAACCGATTCCCATTGCTAATAATAAAACAAGAAAAGTACAAGAAAAAATAATAATAAACGATTTGATTGGTATCGTAACTTTTCTCATGCCATAGGTTAAACCGACAGTGAAGCTATCAAGACTTACTGCAATTCCTAATAACAGCAAAGAAAGTAAGTCACTCATTTTTTACCCCTTTCATACGTTACTACTACTCCCTTATCGTATGAACTAACTTTGTAAAGTGACAACTTTAACTACACAACAAAGTTTTGTTGAATAATGACTTTCTTAGGAAATAGATAACTAAAGCATTTCATATGAAAATCCCCTTTAGCTCTTCCAATCAAAGGGGGTTACAAGTATCAAAAAGATATTGATTGGGCAGCAGCTGGTAATTTAAAATATTTGAAAGGTTTACCTGGAGCTTATATCCTATTTATAGTGGAACAATCTACAGCTGATGTACAAAACGTAGCTGCTTCCACTGAGGAGCAAAACTCAATAATGAAGGAAGCATCCCACTCTGCTAAAGGATTAAGTGAAATGGCTCAAGAATTACAAAAAGTGATTAGTAATTTTAAATGTTAATATCATTAACAAATGATCCTCCACCCGAAAGAAAAGAATTATTACTTTCCTTTGGGGTGGAACAATTTTGAGTTAATTTGCCTATAAACTGCATATAGAAATTAACAAAAAAATCAGATCAATAAATAAGCGAACAACCTTTTAAAGCTGTTCGCTTAAAACTTATCCCCAAATCTCTTTCGAAATATCTACAATATATTTTAACTTTGCCCATTGCTCATCCTCAGTCAAAATATTTCCGTGATGAGTAGAAGCAAATCCGCATTGTGGACTGATACATAACTGTTCTAATGGTACATATTTTGTTGCCTCTTCTACACGTGCTTTTATATCTTCTTTATCTTCTAATGCTCCATGTTTTGAAGTAAATACACCTAAAACTACTTGTGGTCCACCATTTGGAATATATTCTAATGGCCCGAAGTCACCTGAACGGTCATCATCGTATTCTAAGAAAAATCCGTCTACATTTTCTTTTGCAAATAATGTTGGCGCAATTTTAGCATAACTGCCTTCAAATGCCCATTTAGATCGGTAATTTCCACGACAAAGATGAGTAGTAACAATTAGATCTTCCGGTTTATCTTTCAATACCCCATTTACTACACGTAATGCTAAATCAATTAATTCTTCACGAGAATGGCCACTATCATTAAATGGAATTTGTGGAGCGTTCAGACCAGCGATATATACATCATCTAATTGTAAATAACGGCAACCTGCATCATAAAAGGCTTTAATAGCATCGCGATATGTTTGTATAACATCTTTTGTATATTCTTCAATATCTGGATAGATTTCTAAATTACGAATACCAGCATTAAATAATTGATTAGGGCTTGGGATTGTTTGTTTTGCAACAGCACGTTCTCCAACAATGTTATTAAATTCAATAAAATCCTTTATATGTGGGTGGTCTGGGTTAAAGGAGATTTTCCCAATAACACGAACATCATATCTTTCCGTTTCTTCACCTTTAAATGCAAATCCATGGTCGGGAACATAGCCCTCTACTCCATTTAGATGCTCGAGAAAATCTGTATGCCAAAATCTTCGGCGAAATTCTCCATCTGTAACAGCTTGAAGCCCGACTTCGATTTGCTTATCAACAATTTTTTTAATTTCTTCTGTTTCAATTGCATGTAGTTCTTGTGGAGTAATTTGGCCTTCTTGAAAATCTTTTCTAGCCTTATGAATTCTCTCTGGACGTAATAAACTTCCAACATGATCCGCTCTAAATGGTGCTTTAATAAGTGTTTGTGTCATAAATGATTTCCCTCTTTCTTTTTAAAGTAACCTCATCTTTTATGTAAAGTAAGTGTAGCATAGGAAAATCATTATAACGTAACATATAAAAACTATCCCTCGCTATAGCTTTTAGCTATAACAACTGTAATTCATCCTCAATAGATTCTTTTAAATATTGAATATAAGTATTGGCCAATGTACTGTTTGTCACATTTTTATGGGTAATATATCCGACATGAATCCGTTCGTCCACCTTCAAAGGCACTGCAATAATATCTTTACTATTTAATTTATGACTAATAACGCCTGTTGAAATAGTATAGCCGTTTAATCCAATAAGTAAGTTAAATAAAGTTGCACGGTCTGTAACCCGAATATTTTTCGGTCTGGAAAGCGTACTAAGAATCTCTTCGGAAAAGTAGAAGGAATTATAATCACCCTGCTCATAAGAAAGGTATGGATAAGGATCTAAATCCGATAAAGTTACATAGTCCTTTTCCGACAGCGGGTTTGTGGAGCTAATAAAAACATGAGGTTTCGCCGTAAATAGCTCATGAAAATGTAAATTTCCTTCCCTTAAAAACTTAGAAATTACTTTTTTATTAAATTCATTCACATATAAAATTCCTATTTCACTCCGAAGGTTTTTCACATCATCAATAATTTCATAAGTCTTTGTTTCTCTTAAACTAAACTCGTATTCCTCTGGATCATATTCTTTTAATAGACGTACAAAGGCACTTACTGCAAATGCATAGTGCTGAGCAGATACAGAAAAATGTTGCTGAGATCTTGTATTCGTATAACGATTTTCAAGAAGTTCTGCCTGTTCAACTACTTGTCTTGCATAACCTAAAAACTCCGAACCTTCAGGGGTAATTAAAATTCCCTGATTGGATCGCAAAAAAATTGTGATTCCTACTTCCTCTTCCAGTTCTTTCAGCGCATTGGAAAGACTTGGTTGACTAATAAATAGTCTCTGTGCTGCTTTGTTAATCGAACGGCTTCTTGCTACTTCTATTACATATTTTAATTGCTGTAAAGTCATCTTCTATCCCTTCTCTTTAACAAATTACAATGCATCAATCTTATTTTTATTTCCTCCAAAAGGTTGTACAGTCTGCTTTATCTTGAATATTAAATTCAATCATTTTCTCAAGCAATTCGTAATTTACCGGCTTATTCCACGGAATTCTAAACAATCCTTTGGTAGCGCTGTATCCTGCTTTTGCTATATCATCGGCAAAATGCGCTATACCTACTTCTTCAGGTGAGACGCTTAAATGCTGCTTTGCTGTTGAGAATCCAATAATAAATGTATCATGATCGGAAAACATTGGCGTATTCCATTTAAGTTCTGGTTTTAAATTAGGAAATGTACTAGCGACCCACGACAAAATTTCTTCCATTCTATGGCGATGATCAGGGTTATCAATACCAGCTAAATATTTTGAAAAAACCTCCATATTGTTTCTCTCCTAAAATGTATTTTAAATTAGTAAAGTGTAATATTACTTATTTCTTTCAACAATTAAACTTCTATGCTTTCGCAAGCCTAAACCAATCGTCCATGTCACAATAATCATTAAAATTAACGTAAGTATAAACCGATAATTAGGAAAGGTATCGGTATCTGCCATTGTAGCCCGAATTAAACTAATATATCCCAAACAGATAACTAAGATAATACCAAAGGCAAATACTAGATAAATCAAAATATTTTTTAGGTTCAATGTACATCCTCCCTCAAATTGAAAGTGGTAGTAGTAAATTTGTTGTTAATTTTTCTAGAAGCGATAACCTTATAATTCCCATTTTTCCACAAAAACAACCTCTTAATGACAAAATATCCAAGAGGTTATTTTTTACTGACTATAGACGGCCGCTAGCTTTACATATGAATCATTAAGTTCTCCTACAATTTTAGGATTCCAATATTCATTAAATAACGTAAACTTTTCAGATAAATTAACCTTCTCCATTATTATCCCCCAATTTTGGTACTTATCTTCATCCTACCATATGAGGAAATATATGTTGCAATTTTCATAAAGACAATCTTTAAGTGATTTATGTGGGCTACATTAGAAAAGGTTTACTGACTAAGTTGTTTTCTTGTTTTGAATAAGTTCAATTTCAAATCAATAACTAGTAATTTGTTTAATCTCTTTTCCATCACTTCTGCCATTTGTATCGAATTTGTATCTTCTTCATTTTGTAATTTATCAATAATATTTCGATAGTCAGTTTCATTTCGGTTCTGACTTAATTTATACGCGGCTTGAATTTCCTCTACTTTGATTTTAAAACCAACAATAATCTTCTATTAATGCTTCCTTCTCTATAATACTCACCTTTCCATAAATATGGATAGCCTGATAATTCCAAGTCGGAACATTTTCATGTGAATACCAGGAAGACGAAATATAAGAATGGGGCCCTTGAAACATAACGAGCACATCCTCACATGATTCAAATGTTTTCCATTGAGGATTGCCGATAGCCAAATGCCCTGAAATATAGTAGTCTTCATCCATTTTATTTAATCCTAAAGGCAAATGAGTAGCAATTGGTTTCCCTTTTTCTGTTGTTACAATTGTGCCAAAGGAATTTTTTTGAACAAAATCCCATATTTCATTAGTATCTGAAACTTTAAATAATTTTGGTATATACATAAAATCTCCCCCTTTATGGTTAGTTGACAGCTTTTATCATGATAAAAGCTAAATGACTCCTTACATCAATCAATAATTTCTTTTGTTACCCTTTTTCACAAATTCCCAGTCTACCTCTACATTTTTCCTTACTCTTTGAAGTAGTTGAAAAAGGGTATCTGCATCACTTTCAGAAAATCCCTTTAGAGCGACACTATTCGAATGATCATTCTCTCTTTTTATAAAAGGATAAACATATTTTCCTTTCTCAGTTGGGAAAAGTTTTTTAACCTTTTTGTTATGTTCATCATCTTTCTTTTCAATAAAGCCATTCATTTCAAGTTTTTTTATTGCACGAGCTGCTGTTGTTCGATCTACTTTTATCATTTCAGCTAACTTTTCTTGAATAATTCCCGGATTTTCATATATTCGTACTAGGTACAAATACTGTCCTTTTGTAAGGTCATATTCTTTAAACTCTATATTACTTATAGAATCTAGCGCCCTAGAGATCATGCCAATTTCACGTAAAATTTCCTTCATAATTTTACTCCTCGTATATTAGTAGTAAGAGCTCTTTCCGATAGAATTTCCAGTTGATCCGGACAGCTGGAGGATCTGTTGGTTTTCCTATAGGAAGTAGTCGCCTTTTGGCTCCCTCACGCTTTTTATGTT
>JAEXYZ010000039.1 GCA_023405135.1 Bacillota bacterium
ATTTTCATTTTCAAACTCTCCATCAACAATTTAAATTTAGGTAAATCTGCCAGACTGTTAATTTCAATATTTGTATTTACGTCAATTTTCATATACATAACATTCCACCTCAGGAATATTATGTAGCTTATTGTCGAAACTGTACATATTTAAACGATCATTACTGTACATTATTAAGTTAGCATTTATACTCTACTAAATTTATAATTATAACTTTTTAATTTTTCTAAAAAATCTGTATAAAAGACTGTTTATTTCAACTCCCTATCAAGCCTTCTCTAGTCATTCGTCACTATTTATAGGGAAAATAAAAAGGAACTACCCGAAATTCATTTGGGATGGCTCCTTTTTACTAGACGTTTTACTCTTGGTACAGATAAATTGCGATGAGGATAGTGACGTTTTCACGTGACATTTCAGAAGAAAAATTATTAAATTAAACCTCTATAAATGGTAAAAGGCTGCCCCAAAATTCCGGGACAGCCGACATTTATTATTCAAACCTCAAACTAAAATTATGCAATATATCGTTACTTCATAAAAATTTTATATGAAAAGATAGGTAATGATAGTTTAAAGAGAATGAATAAAGGATAAAATGAATTGGTACAGTAATTGCATTTTATCCCATATTTTTCATTCCCTCTGAAATTTATTAGGCTGCTAAACTAATAAAATCCAGCAAGGTCTTGCTATTATATTATTTATTTGAAACAGTAAAATGGCGCCCTCGGAGGGAATCGAACCCCCAGCGGAAGAACCGGAATCTTCAGTGTTATCCATTACACCACGAGGACATTTATAATATAAGTCTAACCCGTAACACACTGATGAATAATCTATTTGAACAATAATATGTTCAAATGACGACTTTTCTATTATACAAAGGTCTTCAGGACAATTCAACTATAAAGTAGAAGTCATTGTTAATTATTATTATTAAATTGTGACGATTATTCCTTTTTTGTTCATAGAATGGTAGTAAGCAATATTTTTTGAATGAAGGAGTTTATATTTGACCTTCCTTGACTATTCTGTGTATGATATTGTTACAGCTGAAGATTACTTCAGTACGTAGTAAACAAATTAAACCTTTATTAAGGAGGATTTGATAATGAATTTAATTCCTACAGTTATCGAACAAACAAATCGCGGCGAACGTGCATATGACATTTATTCTCGTTTATTAAAAGACCGCATTATTTTATTAGGTAGTGCTATTGATGATAATGTTGCAAACTCTATCGTAGCACAATTGCTTTTCTTAGCAGCAGAAGATCCAGATAAAGATATATCTTTATATATTAACTCACCAGGTGGATCAATTACTGCAGGTATGGCGATTTACGATACTATGCAATATATTAAACCAAAAGTTTCTACTATTTGTATCGGTATGGCTGCATCTATGGGGGCATTCTTGCTCACAGCAGGTGAACCAGGTAAACGTTTTGCATTACCAAATGCAGAAGTTATGATTCACCAACCACTAGGTGGCGCACAAGGCCAAGCAACTGAAATTGAAATTGCAGCTAAACGTATTTTATTCTTACGTGATAAATTAAATAAAATTTTAGCTGATCGTTCAGGTCAATCTTTAGAAAGAATTGCACAAGATACTGACCGCGATAACTTCATGACAGCTGAGCAAGCGAAAGAATATGGTTTAATCGATCATATTATTACAACTAGCACTGACAAAGCTTAATAATTAGCAATTTTTAAAAGTACAATTCAGTAGTAATGCTGGATTGTACTTTTTTATTACTTTGAATTATTTATGGGATATGAATTATTTCCGTCACTTTGGGTATTATTTCCGTCACTTTGAGCATTATTTCCGTCACTTCGGATAATATTTCCGCCGCTTTTCTCCTAATAATAGAAAAATTCGCAAAAAAAGCCGACCGAATATCATTTTCGGTCGACCTAGCTGCTAGCGTTTTCAAAAGTTTATATTTATTCTGCTTTTTGAATAAGTTTTGTTAGACCCTCAAGTGCTTCATTTTCATCTTTGCCGTCAGCAATTAATGTCACTGATGTCCCTCTTGCAATTGCTAAGCTCATAATACCCATAATGGATTTCGCATTTACTTTTTTCTCTTCTTTTTGTAAATACACTTCTGATTTATAACGATTCGCTTCTTGTACAAAAAGCGCCGCTTGTCTTGCTTGTAAACCCGATTTTAATTTTACTTCCACATTGGTTTCAACCATATACGATACTCCCTTTCACACCGTTCATCACTATATTTTTATCTTATCTAAATTATTTGAAAAGAACAATGTTAGAATCCTACAATTTTTTAACAAATAACTACTTAATCGTTTCACCACGTTTTAAAGCTTCTGCAATTTCATCAATTTTACGTAATCGATGGTTAACGCCGGATTTACTTACAGCTCCCGTCGACACCATCTCACCAAGTTCTTTTAATGTGACGTCCTGATATTCTACACGAAGTCTTGCGATTTCACGTAACTTTTCAGGTAACTGATCAAGCCCAATTGTATTCTCGATAAAACGAATATTTTCCACTTGTCGAATGGCAGCACCAATCGTTTTATTTAAATTGGCTGTTTCACAGTTTACAATTCGATTTACACTATTTCGCATATCTCGTACAATTCGCACATCCTCAAATTTTAACATTGCCTGGAATGCGCCAACCATTCCTAAAAAATCAGAAATTTTCTCAGCCTCTTTTAAGTACGTAATAAATCCCTTTTTCCGCTCAATCGTTTTTGCATTTAAATTAAACTTGTTCATTAATTCTACTAGCGCTTCACTATGTTCTTTATATAATGAATAAATCTCTAGATGATATGATGAAGTTTCAGGGTTGTTTACAGAGCCACCTGCTAAAAACGCACCACGTAAATAAGCCCGCTTTTGATTTTTGTTAGCTAATAAAGAATTTGATAGCGAATGATTCAACTGAAAATCTTCTGACAAAATATCTAAATCTGTTAATAGTTCACGAGCACCTTCACGAACACGGCAAATGTATACATTGTTTTTCTTTAAGCGCATCTTTTTTCGAACTAATAGCTCAACATTGTATGAATATAATTTTTTTATTATTGTATATAGTCTTCTCGCAATTGCTGCATTTTCTGTCTGCACATCTAAACTTAACTGCCGATTCGTAAATGATAACGTCCCGTTCATGCGAATGAGGGCAGAAACTTCAGCCTTTAAACAGGGTTCATCAGCTTCTATTTGTGTTAATTCTTTTTTAGTCTCGGAAGCAAATGACATCTCTTTCCCCCCTTTCAAATATGTATGAGAATAATCATAGCATACTATTGTATCTAGAGTTTAGTTTGTTTTAAGTTATAGTTAGAAGCATAATCACAAAGCCATTGTGCTATTTTATTTGACTCATGTCGCACTACACCTGATTGAATCGTTGCGATTTCTTTTTTTATTACTTCTAATCCCATACTTTCTAACCTTTCAATATCAAACATAACGGGCTCAGCATTTTCTTCTTTATAATTTTCCTTAATAGGTAAAGGAAGTTCAATATCATTTACTAAAATAGCATCTAAACATGGCTTCCCTACATGGTCAAAAATAGCTTGAACATGGTCTGTAGCACGATAATGAATAGTTTCGCCTTTTTGTGTCATGAGATTACAAATATAAATTCTTCGGCCTTTCGCATTCACTAAAGCATCTCCAATTTCTTTCACTAATAAATTGGGAATAATGCTTGTATAGAGACTACCTGGTCCAACTAATATGAAATCAGCTTTTCTAATGGCACGTATCGCCTCAGGAAGCGGTTTCACATTATTTGGCACAAGGAATACACGCTTTAGCGGAAGATGAGACTTCGGAATTTTCGATTCACCTTCAATAATTGTGCCGTCAATTAATTCAGCATGTAATGTGATTTTTTTATTTGCTGCCGGAATTACTTTACCGTGGACTTTTAGTACTTTGCTCATTTCCGCAATCGCATGGCTAAAATCTCCAGTGATGTCAGTTAAAGCAGTTAGCATTAAATTCCCTAACGAATGCCCACCTAGGTCAACAGATTGAGAAAAGCGATATTGAAACATTTGCTCAACTAACGGTTCTGTATCAGAAAGCGCAGCAATTACATTTCTTATATCCCCTGGTGGTGGGATATCATAGTCATCACGAAGACGTCCAGAAGATCCACCATCATCTGCAACTGTTACAATTGCAGTTATGTCAAACGGATAATTTTTTAATCCGCGCAACATCGTAGATAACCCTGTACCTCCTCCGATGACTACGATACTCGTCTTTTTACTTTTCATTACTTCAATCCTTTCTGCGATTTATATCTCGATGGGTAATTGCTGTTTTATAGCTGTCACTAAGTAGCTTTCCAAAATATTCTGCAAGCGTTACAGAACGATGCTGGCCTCCTGTACAGCCAAATGCAATAACAAGTTGTGATTTTCCTTCGTTTTTATATTGGGGAATCATAAATTTAAATAAATCTGTCAGCTTTGCGATTAATTCATTTGTTTCTTCAGTTGCTAATACATAAGAAGACACTTCTGATTGCAGACCTGTTTTATGACGTAACTCTTCCACATAATATGGATTTTTTAAAAAGCGAACATCGAACACGAGATCAGCGTCAATTGGAATCCCATTTTTATAACCAAAAGACATTACATTAATCGAAAACTGTGGACTATTAGAATTTGAAAACTCATTACCTATACGTTCGCGCAGCTCTCTTGGTTTCATATGAGATGTATTATAAACAAATTTTGCTCGCCCTTTTAATTCAGCAAGCATTTCTCTCTCTTTTTCAATCCCTTCAAGGGGTAATCCTTGAGGTGCTAATGGATGAGATCTTCGTGTTTCCTTGTAACGTCGAACAAGAGTTTCATTATCTGCATCTAAAAATAATACTCGTGTATTAACATAAGCTTCCTTTTCTAACAAATCAAGTGCATCTATCAGGGAATCAAAAAATTCTCCCCCTCGCATATCCATTACCGCAGCTATACGTGTAATATTACGTCCAGACTCCTTCATTAGTGCTAAAAAAGTAGTAAGTAAAGCAGGAGGTAAATTATCAATGCAATAGTATCCTAAATCTTCAAAACTTTGCACAGCTACAGTTTTACCTGCTCCTGACATTCCTGTAATAATGACTATCTCATGTGTATAGCTCTGACTATTACCCATGATGACCATCTCCTCTATTTAAGTTCACTCGACGTTTGTATTTTTTCATTTAGTAGTACAAAGTCTTTTGTATATTCAAATGTACCATATTGTATGCCATCTTCTAATGCAGCAAACAATAAATTACTACGATCTCCTTCAGCCATCGGAAGTTTCCGCAAGTTTTCTATTGGATGCCATTCTAATACACCTTCTCTTGTCTGTTTAAATGGCTCTCCATTTACCCCATGAGCAACAAAAGTGAATAGCATCCATTCATCCACTTTTTCTTCTCCATCTTTTATGACCATTGTATAGACGCCTTTTAAATGAATATTCTCAGGTGTTACATTTGTCTCTTCGTTAAATTCTCTTAACGCTGCTTCATAAATGGATTCACCGCTCTCCATTTTTCCACCAGGAGCAACATACCAGCCTCTTCTTGGTTTTTGGAGAAGCAATACTTTTCCATCTTGAATTGCTAATAAATTGGCTATCCTTTGCATGACACACACCTCAAATCATTCGTTACTCATTTATATTATTATACCTTTTAAATTGTCAATCTTACAAAATAATACGTTTGAAAAATAAGAATAATGCAATTGCTTATTTACTTATTGATTTCTGTTGCGAATATGTTTGCTATAAGTAACCCCAGGAACAGACGAAAGCGCATTCTCCATCCCTTACTTTCCTTTTCACAAAAAAAGGGTTGCTTCCATTAATATTGGAAACAACCAAAATAATTCAAAAAATGGGGGTTTGAGTTTATACCCATATTATATCGAATCAATATTGCAAAAAAGTTACAGGGAAATTAAAACAATATATCAAATTATTGACTAATTTTTTCTTTTAACTCTTCAACATAGCTTTGGGCAGATTGAGCTGCAATACTTCCATCACCTGTAGCAGTTACAATTTGGCGTAACATTTTTTCACGAACATCTCCAGCTGCAAAAATTCCTTTTACGGATGTTTCCATTTTATCGTTTGTTACGATATAACCATGTTCGTTAACAATGCCTAAATCTTTGAAGGGTTGTGTTAATGGTACCATTCCGATATAAACGAATACACCATCCGTTGCAAATTCTTGCTCACTGCCATCTACTGTCGATACAAGTGTAACACTGCCTACTTTACCATCTTTTTCATTAATTTGTTTTACTGTATGATTCCAAATAAAATCGATTTTTTCATTTGCAAATGCACGATCTTGAAGAATTTTTTGTGCGCGAAGTTTATCACGACGGTGAACAATTGTTACCTTTTCAGCAAAACGAGTTAAATAAACTCCTTCTTCAACTGCTGAATCGCCTCCACCTACAACGACTAAATTCTTTTGTTTAAAGAACGCACCATCACATACTGCACAATAGCTTACTCCACGTCCTCCAAGCTCTTTTTCTCCAGGAACACCCATTTTTTTGTATTCCGCTCCTGTTGTAATAATGATTGAACGTGTTTTGTATTCTTTTGCTCCAGCTTTAATCGTTTTATATTCTTCACCATCTATAATTTCGGTTACGTCGCCATAAACATATTCAGCACCGAATTTTTTCGCATGTTCAAACATTTTCGTAGAAAGCTCAGGTCCTAAAATCGTTTCAAATCCTGGATAGTTTTCAACTTCTTCTGTGTTTGCCATTTGTCCACCAGGTATACCGCGCTCAATCATAATTGTTGAAAGGTTTGCACGTGATGCATAAACTGCAGCTGTCATCCCTGCTGGACCTACTCCGATAATTACTACGTCATAAATTTTTTCAGACATGATTTTGCCTCCTCGATTTAAAAGCTAGTAGGCTAGCTTAAACCTAATTAATATAACTACTTATTCATATCCTATGGCATTATTTGTAGAACTTCAAATAAATTGTCTTTTTTAGTCAAAAGGCAGAAACTCAATTAATTGCTCAACATATTTCGTTAATGTAGAAACTGAAACGCCGTATTTTTCAGCATATTGCTTTTTAGTAACGTTTTTACTATTGATAGTAGAATAAAACATATACTCTACTGATGCTGCAAGAGCTTTTACATTTTTAAATTGGTAGCCATCTTTTAACGCCCGTTCACTTAAGACAAACCACATTTGAAATAAATATTGAGTTTCTAATGTCACCGTTGAACTGCTATTAAATAATTGTTCTGCTACTTCCATCGAACGCATAAAGTACTTTTCAATTTCATTGTCTTTATTGAAACTATGGTGTAATGCATAAGCAAGACAAAGCTTTTCAATCCCGCTATATTTTGCAAGATCAATTAATTTAGGATGTGCGATTATTTCTTGTTTATAAATCGATTTACTTAAAAGGAAAAAACCAAGCATGCGATGAGTACTATATTTACTACTTATTTTTTCAATAATGAATTCTCGATTATGTTCTAATGAATCATTATTTGTTTCTTCATTTACATGTTGCCAAGGCTCAAATCCCTCTTTAGATGGATCAATTTCTATAAGTGTTTTCCATACTGCTTTCCCTTCTTCTATACGTCCTGAGAAATAAGCAGATTGGGCTAACCAAAAATAAAATCCAGAGTCTCCTTGAAATCCTCGCTTCTTCATACTTTGAAGCCATTTATATGCCATCTCATACTGTCCGACTAATGCTAAAGTGGCACCTAGTTTATAGCGATTTTCCCAGTCGTAAGGATTAATTTTTTTTAACATTTTTAATAGCGATGCAAGCTCCGCATCATTTTTTTCATAATAAGCAATAACTGCTAAATTACAAAGTGCATGCAGGTTACCATGATTTTCTCGTAATACATTATTTAATAACGCTTTTGCTTGCTCTGTTTCACCAACATAAAAGTATGCTAATGATAAATTGTTATAAGCCGCCCATAAATCTGGATAACGTTCAATTAATTGTTCCAACACTTCAATTGCATTATGAAACTGACTATTTTCCATAAAGCGGCGAGCTTTTTCTTGAGCGATTAATTTTTCCGAATCGTCTTCGTCAAATGGTTCGCTTTCATCTTCTTCATATTGAAAATACTCTAAAATTTCTTCAGCTTCTACCGCATACATGCCATCTGGTTCCATTTTTAAATACATTTCGGCATATTTTAGAGCATCTCTTACAATGCCCATACAGCCCGAAATTTCAGCTAGAAAAAATACATGTTCAGGTTCACTCGGATCCAAGCTATATGCTGTATGAATCAATTCATAGGCCTTCTCAAAATTTTGAGCTTCCATTTCCAAAATACCAAATTGCATTAGAACGTGGGCATCATCTGGACTTAATTCTGCAGCACGTTTCATATATTTATACGCTTTATCCATCTGGTCTTTTTCGATGGCTTTTAGCGCTTTATTAAAATAATAATCTCCGTTTGGAATAAACGAAACGACATTATTTAATTTTTCTTTTTGACGTTGATTTTCCAAAATATATCCTCCAAAGCCTACACTCTTTTTGTAAAAAAAATCTCTTAACAAAGTTAAAGGAACGTATAGCTACGTTCCTTTAGACAATTAGTTCTATTATAACATATTTATATACAACGTCATTCGTTTAGCTTCGTCTTCACAAATCTTACATTATTTTTTCGTACTTGCTCTTTTTTCTTCGTGACGAGTTTTAAGAACAGCTAAAACATCATAAACATCTACTTTTTGTTCTTGTAATAACACTAATAAGTGATAAATTAAGTCTGCTGATTCCCATTTTACTTCTTCCGCATCACGATTTTTCGCACCGATCACTACTTCTGTTGCTTCTTCCCCAACTTTTTTACAAATTTTATCGATACCTTTTTCAAATAAATATGTTGTATATGCACCCTCTGGCATATCAACTTCACGCTTACGGATGATTTCTACTAATTGTGGAATAATGTCAACGGAACCTACTCGATCGTTTTCTAAAATAGTTTCTGTAAAGCAAGAAGTAGTACCATTGTGGCACGCTGGTCCAGCAGGTAAAACTTCTACTACTAACGCATCTTTGTCACAATCGGCTTTAATTGAAATAACTTTTTGCGTGTTGCCACTCGTTGCACCTTTATGCCAAAGCTCCGCACGAGAACGAGAATAAAACCATGTTTCACCAGTTTCTATCGTTTTTTGTAATGACTCCTCATTCATATAAGCAACTGTTAATACTTCTTTTGATTGTGCATCTTGTACAACAGTTGTAATTAAACCTTTTTCATCAAATTTTAAGCCTTCAATCATCTGACACAAACTCCTTTTTCGCGCAAATAAGCTTTCACTTCTGCTACGCTTGTTTCTTTATAATGGAAAATTGATGCCGCAAGAGCTGCATCCGCATCGACATCTTGTAGCACTTGTGCAAAGTGTTCAGCATTACCTGCACCACCACTTGCAATGACAGGAACTGTTACCGCATCTCGAACAGCCTTTGTTAAAGCTAAATCAAAACCTGATTTTTCACCATCTTGATTCATGCTCGTTAATAAAATTTCTCCAGCTCCTAAACGAACCGCTTCTTTCGCCCACTCAACGGCTTGCCAGTTCGTTTTGTTGCGACCACCGTGGGTATAAACCATCCAAGTGCCGTCTTCTTCGCTATATCTCGCATCAATTGCTACAACGATACATTGGGCACCAAAGAAATCAGAACCTTCTTTAATAAGCTCAGGTCGCTCTAATGCAGAAGTATTTACTGATACTTTATCTGCACCAGCACGCAAGATTCTTTTCATATCCTCTAAAGTACGAATGCCACCGCCAACTGTAAATGGAATTGCTAGTGAAGATGCAGTTTTTCTTACTACATCTACCATTGTTTCACGACCTTCGTGGGATGCGGATATGTCTAGAAACACTAATTCATCTGCACCTTGTTCATCATAAAATTTAGCTAGTTCTACCGGGTCTCCAGCATCGCGTAACTCTACAAATTGAATACCTTTTACAACACGGCCTTCCTTTACATCAAGGCAAGGAATGATACGCTTTGTTAACATGTAAGCACCCCCACACCTTTTAACCATTGTTCCAGTAAAAATATGCCAAAGTTACCTGATTTTTCAGGGTGGAATTGCATACCTGTTACATTCCCTGCCTGCACAACTCCAGGTACTTCAACCCCAAAATAGTCAGCACTTGCAACAAGCTGTTCTCTATCAATATTCGAAGCATAAAATGAATGGACAAAATAAACAAACTTACTTTCAGGAAGTTGTGTATTTTCTAGCCATACTGGAACTGATTGGAATTGTAATGTATTCCATCCCATATGTGGAACACGATATTGCTCACCAGCTTCTGAAATTCCAGAAAATCGAGTAATTGTTCCTTTGAAAAAACTAAAGCCTTTTGTCGGTGTTACTTCTTCACTTTCTTCAAAAAGTAATTGCATACCTAAGCAAATACCTAAGAGAGGCTTCTTCGCATCAACTTGCCCGCGAATAAATTGGTCTAACCCAGTTTCAGATAAACGCTTCATCGCATCTGGAAAAGCACCAACTCCTGGTAAAATTAACGCATCTGTAGCAGCTAGGCTTGCAGCATCTGATGAAACAACTACTTCACAATCCAAACGCTTTAATGCTTGTTCAACACTAAATAAATTGCCCATCCCATAATCAATCACACCTATTTTCATGTCAACAACCCTTTCGTTGACGGTACGCCTTTTACACGTGGATCAATTTGTACCGCATCATCAATTGCACGAGCAAGTGCTTTAAAAATAGCTTCAATAATGTGGTGCGTATTATGGCCATAAGGGACAATCACATGAACATTCATACGAGCTTCCAATGCAAATTTCCATAAAAACTCATGAACAAGCTCCGTATCAAAAGTACCTACCTTTTCCTTTAGCTCCGGTGCCACTCGATACTCAAGATGTGGGCGATTCGAGCAATCAATGACTACTTGTGCTAATGCATCATCCATTGGAACAAACGCATTACCATAACGTTTAATTCCTTTTTTGTCACCAAGGGCTTGTCGAATAACTTGACCTAATACGATTCCAATATCTTCAGTTGTATGGTGATCATCAATATGTGTATCGCCATCTGCAATGATTTTCCCATCAAATAAACCATGCTTAATAAACAAATCAAGCATGTGATCCATAAATGGCACGCCTGTATTTACTTCAGCGATTCCTTCACCATCTAAGTTTAATTCAACGGAAATTTTTGTTTCATTTGTATTGCGATCAATTTTAGCAAAGCGTTGTTTTCGTTCAGTCATTTTATTCATCTCCCTTAGTCCAACCACGAGATTCTACTGCACGGGCATGTCCTTCAAGCCCTTCCATTCTTGCTAGTCGTGCAATTTTCGGTGCATTTTCTTCCCATGTTTTCTCACTATAATAAACAACATTCGATCGTTTAATAAAATCATCTACATTTAATCCGCTTGCAAAACGTGCCGTACTATTTGTCGGTAATACGTGGTTCGTTCCAGCAAAATAATCTCCCACAGGTTCTGAACTGTAACGACCGATAAAAATCGCTCCAGCATGACGAATTTTTAATGAATCATTTTCAGCATTTTCTGTTACAACTTCTAAATGTTCCGGTGCTAAAGAGTTAATTGCTTCAACTGCTTGCTCCATCGTTTCAGCAATATAAATTTGACCGAAGTTTTCAATCGCTTTTCGAGCAATTGCTTCACGAGGAAGCTCACGTAATTGTTGTTCAACCTGTATTGCAACGTCCTGTGCAAGACGCTCACTTGTTGTTACTAATATTGCACATGCTAAAGCATCATGTTCTGCTTGTGATAATAGGTCTGCCGCTATTTCATCGGCAAATGCAGTATCATCCGCTAATATAGCTATCTCACTAGGCCCAGCAATCATGTCAATTGCAACTTCTCCAAACACTTCACGCTTTGCTAAGGCAACAAAAATATTACCTGGGCCAGTAATCTTATCAACCGGTGCAATCGTTTCAGTACCATAAGCTAAAGCAGCAATTGCCTGTGCACCACCCACTTTGTAAATTTCAGTAATACCTAAAATAGAAGCAGCTACTAGTACTGCAGCTGGTAATTTACCATCTTTCCCTGCTGGAGAAGTAATAACAATACGCTCTACCCCTGCCACCTGTGCCGGAATTACATTCATTAATACGGAAGATGGATAGGCAGCGGACCCCCCTGGTACGTATAAGCCAACAGCATCAAGTGGAATGATTCGCTGTGCTAACCATGAACCATTTGGTAATGGAAGTCTATAACCTTCTCTCTTTTGCGCTTCATGATAAAAGCGAATATTGTCTGCTGCTTCTTGTAAATCCTGTTTTAATTGTTCATCAAAATTTGCAACGGCTTCATCGATTTCCTCTTGTGTAACACGAAAATCATTAAGTGCAATGCCATCCCACATTTGACTATATTTGCGAATAGCCTCGTCTCCATTTTCACGAACATCTCCGAGTACTTGACGAACTGTTTTCAGTTGTTCTTCATTTCCACCTTCAAGTTGTCTCTTTAAGGAAATTGAGTTTGATAATTTTGTAATTTTCACAAATAACCCTTCTCTCTAATTGACAAATTTCTTCAAACGAAATACTAAATCTTGGATACGTGCACTTTTCATTCGATAGCTTACCGGGTTTGCAATTAAACGAGAAGATACATCTGTAATATGTTCGTACTCAACAAGTCCGTTTTCTTTTAACGTTCTTCCTGTTGAGACGATATCAACAATACGATCAGCTAAACCAATCATCGGTGCTAATTCAATCGAACCATTTAACTCAATAATCTCTACTTGTTCACCAATTTCTTTATAGTAGTTCATTGCGATATTTGGATATTTCGTTGCAATACGAGGTGCGATTTCGTTCATCTTCGTATTCGGTAAACCCGCTGATGCAATATAACATTGACTAATTTTTAAATCTAACAATTCATGAACATTGCGTCTTTGCTCAAGTAATACATCTTTGCCTGCAATTCCGATATCTGCAACACCATGTTCAACATAAACAGGTACATCCATTGGTTTTGCTAAAATAAATCGAATTTTTTCTTCTGGAATTTCAATCATTAATTTACGTGACATTTCCACTTCTTCAGGTAAATTAAATCCTGCTTCAATAAGCATTTGATATGCTTCTTCAAAAATCCGTCCTTTTGGCATTGCTATTGTTAATTCACTCATACCGTTTAATCCTCCTGGCTGACGTAAACAATTGTGTCAAACTGTTTTGTAAATGCTTCTTCATCTACAAGTCCTTTTTGTGCCTGTAATGTCACGCGCTTTCCTTCTTCGCGTAAATTATTTGCAAGCTCGAGCGCCTTAATAAAGTTCTCATCATTGAAAATGATTGCTACCGTTTGTTCAGTTGATTTAATAGAAGGAACTACTTCAAGCAGACGATCTACTCGAATACCGAAGCCTGTTGCCCCTACTTCACTTCCAAAATGATGTAGCAAGCCATCATAACGTCCACCGTTCCCTAGGGCAAATCCACTACCTTCTGCAAACACTTCAAATAGCATACCTGTGTAATAATTCATATGGCTTGAAAGTGTAAAATCTAGTGCAACGTATTGAGAAAGTTTTGCAACATTAATTAGTTCCATAAGTTGTTGCATATATTCTAACGCATCATTTTTTCTTACATATTTTTCGATTTCTTCAATTGCTACAAAATTTGTCGCTTCATTAATAAATTGTAACAATGCATCTGATTTTGTTTTTGGTAAATCGAATGTTGCTACTGCCTCTTCAAAACCGACATAATTTCGTTCTACTAATAAAGTTCTTAGTTTTTCGGCCTGATTTGCACTTTCTGTGTAATCTTTTAAAATGCAATTTAATACACCAGCATGTCCGATTGTAATTTTAAAGGAATCAATACCAAATGCCTGAATTAAATTAATCGCTGTAATAATCACTTCAGCATCCGCAAAGACTGTTCCGTCTCCGATTATTTCTATTCCCATTTGTCCAAATTCAGCAGGACGGCCACCTTCTGTTTGTTGTGCCCGGAAAACATTCGCAAAGTATGCTAGTCTTAATGGGATTTTTTCTTTCAATAATTTCGATGTAGCAACACGTGCAATCGGTGTCGTCATATCAGGACGTAGGACAAGCGTATTGCCTTGACTATCAACAAGTTTAAATAATGCTGCATCGTAAATAGCTGATGCTTTTCCCACTGTATCGAAATATTCTAAGCTTGGTGTTTTAATAAAATCAAAGCCTCGTGAACGAAGAAAATCACGTCCAGTTTGTCTAATTGTTTCGATTTTTTCATATGTAATTGGGAATGTATCACGCATTCCTAATGGCTTTTCAAACATTTTTATCGATGACATTTTAACACATCCTACCATTTTTACTTTAACACACTAGAGAATTAGAGAGTTAGTATATGAAAGTATTTTATCGAATTACTCTTCCATAGTCAACCATTAAATCTTTCTATGTTGATTATACCTTTTTATTAAAAGAAAAAACTTACTATTCTAAAAATAATGCAATTAGTAAGATACTTACATTTCCGCAAGTTTTGAGTTTTTTCCGCCACTTGCTCGATTTTTTCCTCGGGTTTGTTTATTTTTTCTGTCAGTTTCCTCGGTTTTTCCGCCACTTTTGCTCATATTTTCGTCAATTTGTTTTCGAGTTTTAAAAAAAATCTGTTCATTCTAAATTAGAATAAACAGATTTTTCCTTTTTACGTTCCGCCATTTGTTCTGCAGTGTAGATAATCCGCATCGGGTTTCCTCCTGCCATAGCTCCAGCTGGTACATCTTTATGAACCAATGTTGCAGCTGAAACAATTGCACCGTCACCAATTTCTACACCAGGGAGAATTGTTGAATTTGCACCAATCATTACTTCACTGCCAATTTTCACATCGCCTAAACGATATTCTTCTATTAAATATTCATGAGCTAAAATCGTTGTGTTGTAGCCAATAATTGTATTATCTCCAATTGTAATTCGCTCGGGGAACATGGAATCTGGCATGACCATCAGCGCAAGTGACGTTTTCTTGCCAATTTTCATCTTTAAAAACGTTCGATAAATCCAATTTTTCACACTCATAAATGGTGTAACTCGTCCAATTTGAATGAAAATAAAACATTTCATTACTTTCCAAAAAGACACTGTTTGATAAACATTCCATAATGAGTTTGCACCTTGAACTGGATATCGCTCCGTTTTTCTCATAAACTTAAGACCCCTTCACAATCGTTAATAAATCAGTTATATGGTGAAGCATATAGTCAGGATTATATTGTCTTAGGAAATCTTCTCCCTTAATAGACCATGCTACACCAGCTGTTTTAACTCCTGCATTTTTTCCTGCTTCAATATCGTGATAATTGTCCCCAATCATCATCGCTTCTTCTTTACTAATTCCTAATTTCTCTATAGCTAACAACACTGGCTCTGGATGTGGTTTTACATTTTTCACATCATCTATTCCAATTAAAAACTCAAACAGATGACTTGCACCCATTAGCTCTAATCCTTTTTTAATCGTATCTCTTCTTTTTGTTGAGACGATTGCTAAACGAATATCTTGCTCTTTTAATTTTTGTAAAGTGGAAAGTACACCGTCATATTCAGTTACTAATTCATCATGGTGAGCGTGATTCCATTCTCGATATTTCTTGATCATTTCACCAACTTCATTTGGCGCAATTTGTTCAAATGTCTCGATTAATGACGGACCAATAAATTTTATACAATCCTCTGGCGAATATTGCCCGGGAAATCTATCGTTTAATACATGCATAAAGGTTTGAATAATTAATTCGTTTGTATTCAAAAGTGTTCCATCAAAATCAAAAAGTAATGCCTTTAACATAGATGTATAACTCCTTTATAACCTTTTTTCAAAGATTGAATGTGTTATTTGTTATCGAAATAATGAACAACTGGACGGACTTTCGCTCTACGATAAATAATGGCAACAATTGCGATAACGATTGCAACAATAGAAACAACCTGAGCAGAGCGTAAATTTCCAACTAGATACAAGCTGTCTGTTCTCATACCTTCGATAAAGAAACGACCTATTGAATACCAAATCATATATGAGAAGAAAATTTCTCCTCGTTGTAAATTTACTTTTCTTAATAAAAGTAAAAGTATTAGCCCTACAACATTCCATAAAGATTCATATAAGAAGGTTGGATGTACATATGTACCTAGCTCCTCAATATACATTTGTTCAATAATCCAGTTAGGTAACATTAGATTCTCTAAAAATTCACGACTTACTGGTCCACCGAATGCTTCTTGGTTCATAAAATTACCCCAGCGACCAATAATTTGACCTACTAATATACTTGGCGCAACAATATCAGCAACCTTTAAAAAACTAATTCCTCTTTTTCGGCAAAATATATACGCTGTAATGACGGCTCCAATTAACGCACCATGAATTGCGATACCGCCATTCCAAATTTGAATGATTTTGCCTGGATTTGCCCCATAATATTCCCATTTCATCGCTACGTAATAAATACGAGCACTGATGATTGAAATTGGAATTGCCCAAATTAACATGTCTGCTAAAAAGTCTTCTGGTAAACCTCGTTTCACACATTCTCTCTGACCAAGGAAATAGGCAAGTACAATTCCTGTTGCAATTAAAATCCCATACCATCGAACTTTTATAGCGCCTATTTCAAATGCAACGGGATCAATTGCAAGTAATATATGATCCATAAGTAAAACTCCTCTCAAACTTGAAAAGCGCAAGCGCCCTGGTTAGCCCCGACAGCTGCTTGCGAAACCTGACGATTGTGCTTGCTCCTGCTCCTGCGGTTACTCGTCGCAAAAAACTTTTGTCGCTGCGTTTTCGTCGCAGAACAGATTGCACACGCGGGAAGGTAGTGACGCGACCTCGAAGGGCTGGGTGGCTTTCGCTAGACATTCTCCAAAATTTAATAGTCATCTATTTCATCTTGTATTGAAATTACTTCATCTAATCGTCTTGAAAATTCTTGTGCTGCATTTACACCCATCTTTTTCAAACGATAATTCATTGCTGCTACTTCGATAATTACAGATACATTTCGACCAGGTTGAACTGGTATTGTTAATTTTGTTATATCTGTATCGATAATTTTCATTTTTTCTTCATCTAAACCAAGACGGTCATACGTTTTATCTGGGTCCCAGTTTTCTAGTTCAATAATTAGTGTAATTCGTTTAAACGGACGAATGGCACTCGCACCGAACAACGTCATAATATCAATAATCCCGATTCCTCGAATTTCTAATAAATGCTCTAAAAGCGGCGGTGGAGTACCGATAATTAAATTTTCAGCCTCTTGTCGAATTTCTACACAATCATCAGCAACTAAACGGTGACCTTTTTTAATAAGTTCTAGTGCAGTTTCACTTTTACCTACTCCACTTTTACCGATAATTAATACCCCTATCCCATAAACATCAACCAACACACCATGTACAGCAGCTGTTGGAGCAAGTTTACTTTCAAGAAAGTTTGTCAATCTACTTGAAAATCTTGTTGTCTTCATCGTAGTTGATAATACAGGCACATGATTTTCATTAGAAGCGTCAATTAGCTCTTTTGGTACTTCTAGCCCTCTTGATACTACAATTGCCGGTGTATCTTGTGAGCAAAGTTTAAACATACGCTCTTTCTTTAATTCTGATGGAAGCATTTCAAAAAAAGACAATTCGGTTTTCCCTATTAATTGAACTCGATCTGCAGGATAGTGTGTAAAATATCCAGCCATTTCTAGTCCTGGACGTGAAATATCACTCGTTGTAATCGCTCGGCCAATTCCTTCATGTCCGCTTATCAACTCTAAATTAAATTTTTCAATAACTTCTTTTGTCCTTACTTGAATCATCAGCCTTAAATCCCCTATCTGTTCTGACATATAGTACCTATTTTAGCACGTAACAGAAAGAATGTATTTAAAATATACCTAATCAAATAAGGAGTGTCTGAAAAGTAGAATACTTCCGTTACTGAAAAAGTAATACTCTTATACAAATATTTAAAAAGATAAGAAGGTGTCCAAAGTTGAATCGTACATTTGTATGTAATGGAAACTTACAGTTCTTAAAACAATAAAACCGATACTATCCCGAAGTTGGATAATAACGGTATTGTTCGCCAATCGAGCCTTAGAAATTAAATCTAAGTAAAGAAAGGCTTTCTAGAAAATGTTAAATCTCTAGAAAGCCCTTTCATTTGTATACTATTGAATTATTTTTGAGTAGCTAACCATGCTGCAGCTGCTTCAGCTTCGTCACCTTTAAGTAATCCTGGGGGCATTTGATTACGGCCATTTAAAATTACATCTAAAATTTCTTCTTCTGAAAGTCTGCTACCAACGTCAGTTAACGCAGGTGTTTCACCCATACCTTGCAGATTTCCACCATGACACATTACACAGGATTCTTTAACTAAAGCTTCTCCATCTGCTGTTGCAGTTTGTTCTGTGTCTGTTGTTTCATCTGTAGTACCATTTGTTGCATTATCCTTTTCATCTCCGCCACCACAAGCAGCTAAAAATAATGCTGAGCCGAATACTAGTGCTAACCATGCTTTTTTCATTTGAACCCCTCCAAAATGAATGTTGTCTTACACCGCTTATTATAGCAAAATCATACACGCTTGAAACCTTCTCCCAACACCTCATAAGCGTCCGAAACGATGACAAATGCTGATGGGTCAACGGTTTTAATGATTTGTTTCAGCTTTGTGAATTCTGTTTGGTAAACAACTACCATTAACATAAGCTTTTCTTCCCCAGTATAGCCACCAAATGCAGGCATCTTCGTTACGCCACGATCAATTTCTGCATAAATTGCATCGCGCACTTCATCCTGTTTATTCGTAATAATATAAACCATTTTCGATTGACTAAAACCTAACTGAACGATATCAATTGTTTTCGTCGTTACAAACAAACCGATTAATGCGTATAATCCTTTTTCTAAATCGAACACTAATGCAGCACTGATTGCTATGATTCCATCGATAAGTAACACACTAGTACCTAAAGTTAACCCGGTAAATTTCGTTATAATTTGTGCAAGTAAATCTGTCCCACCTGTAGAAGCATTTCCTTTAAAAACTAGTCCTATACCTAATCCTACTGTAATCCCACCAAAAATGGCTGCTAACAATGCATTGTCTGTCCATGCAGACCAATCATCCATCAGTATAACGAAAAATGGTAAAGCAATTGTTCCAACGAATGATTTAAAGCCAAATCGTTTACCTAAAATAAGTACTCCCGCAATAAACAAAGGTATATTAAAGGCATATTGAACAATCCCAGCATTCCAACCGAATAGACCATTCAGTATTGTACTAATACCACTTACCCCACCTGAAGCAACTTGATTTGGAAATAAAAATGCATTAAATCCAAAGGCTACTACGGCAGCTCCAAGAAGGACAGAAATATATTCCAGTATAGTATCGTTAGATTTTAATACTTTATTCTTTTTATTTTTACTCATAAAATTCCTCTTTCATATCTAATTCTCAATTTTCTACTGGATGATTATAACAAAGACATGTAAAAATGAGAACTTCATCAAAATGAACTGTAATCTGCTGCTAAAGTAAAGCGTTAAAGAGTTTTTGCGATTAATTTATATTCTTACAATTGAGCTGAAGGTATTCATAAAGATTTTAATTGATAGTATGTGTGTGAGCGGGCTCAGCACACAAAAATATAAAACTCCTTATAAGTAATCTCTAAATTAAAAAACTGCCCCCCACATTAATGGAGACAGTCCAACTTTAATTATTAAGCTTCTTTAAAAATAGTCGACCATTCATTGCGCTTTTCTAACATTTCTTTTGCTAGCTGTTGTGCACCTTCTAAGCTGTGGTTTGCAGCCCAACCGCATTGTACTTCATTACAAGCAGGTACTTCAGTTGCATTTAATACATCTTGAAGAGTTTTCTCTAAAATTGATAAAACCTCTTCATAATCATCATGATTAATCATTGTTAAATAAAAACCAGTTTGGCATCCCATCGGACTCATATCCACTACATGATCAGTATGGTTACGAATATTTTCTGCCATTAAATGTTCAATTGAATGAAGTGCAGCCATTTCCATATGCTCTTTGTTTGGTTGTTTAAAACGAACATCATATTTACGTACAACATCACCATTTTGTCCTTCTTTAATTCCCGCAAGACGAACGTAAGGAGCAGCTACTTTCGTATGATCTAAGTTAAAGCTTTCAACATTCATTTTTGTCATTTTATAAACCCTCTTTCACTATTTTTTCTAGAACGAAGCGCGCCAATAATTGCTGGTAGCACAGAAATAAAGATAATTAATAAAATTACTGTTGAGAAATTTTCCTTAATAACAGGGATATTACCAAAGAAATATCCTGCAAATGTACAAATTAACACCCACAGCACGCCACCAAACACATTGTAGCTAATGAAATATTTATAATTCATTTGACTTGCACCCGCAACAAACGGGATAAATGTTCGAATAAAAGGCATGAAACGAGCAAACACGATAGTTTTACCACCATGCTTATTAAAGAACTTTTGTGCAGCTTCCATTCTTTCTTTATTAATAAAACGTCCTATAAACGAATTAGGTGGAATTGATGTCCCAACCTTTTTCCCAATATGATAATTTAACGTATCACCTAGTACTGCAGCAGCGATAAAAAGAATAATTAATGTAGGCAAATTAAATGCCCCTAATGCTGCTAACGCCCCACTTGCAAAAAGCAATGAATCACCTGGCAAGAACGGCATAATAACGACTCCTGTTTCTACAAAGACGATGGAGAAAATAATTCCGTATGCCCACGCTCCAAATTGTTGAATAATCTCTACTAAATGCTCGTCAATATGTAGAATGAAGTCTATTAAACCTTGTATAACTGACATTTGTATGCTCACTTTCAATTCATTTTTCTCTTACCATTTTACAGGCTAAGCTTGCATATGTCACTTTGGAATTATTTAGTTTGCTAGCTTAGAATAAAAAAGATGCCCCTTAAAATTCAAGGAACATCTTTTTTATTATATCTTCGCTTTTTGTATTTCCTTTAATGATCTACGCAAAATCTTTCCGGTCGAATTTTTTGGTAGTTCATCTAATATTTCAATTACTTTTGGGACTTTATATTTTACAACATGCTCCGTACAGTATTGTAGAAGCTCCTCTTCAGTTGTACTTTTTTCCTTTAATACAACATACGCATGAACGGCTTCTCCTAAGTTCGGATCTGGGAAACCAACGACAGCAGCTTCAATTACATTAGGATGGGAAAATAAAACTTCTTCCACTTCCCTTGGATAAACATTATAGCCACCAACGATGATCATGTCCTTTTTCCGTTCAACAATAAAGAAGTAGCCTTCTTCATCTTTTTTCGCTAAATCGCCAGTGTAAAGCCAACCGTCTCGTATAGCGTTTGCTGTTTCTTCAGGCATTTTATAATAGCCCTTCATTACATTTGGTCCTTTAACGATTAATTCACCAACTTGTCCTACTGGAAGTTCATTGCCAAACTTATCGACTACTTTATTTTCAACATTAGAAATTGACATTCCTATCGAACCTGCTTTTCGTTCACGATCTAACGGATTAAAGCATGTTACTGGAGAAGCTTCGGATAAACCATATCCTTCCGAAACACGTACTTTAAATTTTTCTTCAAAATCGTTTAGTACTTGTACTGGTAAAGGTGCACCACCTGATACAGCTAATCGTAAATTTGAGAAGTTCTCAATGTTCCCATCAAATTGATAAAGGAAATTAAACATTGTAGGAACTCCTGCAAATACAGTAGCTTTTTGACTGCCTGCAAGTTCATAAATTTCACTAGGGCTAAATCGAGGCGCTAGTAAAACAGTTGCCCCTTTAAGAAGCGGCGCATTTACGACTACAGTTAAAGCAAACACATGAAAAACAGGTAACGTCGCGATTACTCGATCTTCAGGTGTCATATTTAAGAAATGACTAACATCGCGAGCATTTGAATACAAATTACGATGACTAAGCATTGCCCCTTTTGGATGTCCGGTTGTGCCTGAAGTATATAAAATAACTGCGACATCATCATCATCTAGTACAACCGGTTCAGTAGTTGAAGTTGTTGATGCAAGAAGCTGTGAAAATAGATAAGATTTTTCTTTTGCTAAGCTTGATAACGTATTAAATTTTTCTCCCACATCTGCAGTAGTTTCACAGACGATATATGTCTCCACTTGTGGTAATGCCTTTACCCCTATTTCCACAAATGGTAGTAATAAATCGAGTGCAATTACTGCTTTTACATCTCCATTTCGAATAATGTAAGTAATCTCATCTTGCGTATACATTGGGTTGATTGGAATTGCAGTCGCACCAATACGCATTGTTGCATACAACGAAATTAGAAAATGTGGTGTGTTTCCTAATAACAACGCCACATGATCCTCTTTTCCCACCTCTAATCGTTGCAATGCTGAAGCAAATTGACTAACCTGTTGTTCAAATTCTCCATAAGTAGTATTTCTACCTAAAAAATGATATGCACGTCTTGCTGGCTGTTCTAATGCTGTTTGTCGAACGCGTTCAACGATATTCAAAACACCCATCCCCCTTTGCATTTCACTTCAAAAAACCTAGCATTTAATTTTCTAGTAAAATTGAAGCGAAGAAATGAACAATCATTCATTTTCTAAATATTATAAATTAAGTATATTAATAAAACAATGAATTTTTGTAATTAATTACAGTTTTTTCTTAGAAAACGACAAATTATTCTGCAAATAACTTCTTTTCCATCAATCTCGGACATGGGCAATATAACGCCATCTAATTAAATAAAAATATATTACTTGGATAAGAATCAAGAAACCAAATGCAAAAATAAGTTCTTTTACAATAGAAATATTCGCAAATTTTTCTAATATATTTTGAAATGCAATAAATGCAAATAGACTATGAATCATCGCTACTCCCCAAGGTAAGAAAAATTGGGGAAATAAATAGGTTGTTACAAGTTTTTTCAACTCATTGTCGGATATTCCCATACGTTTTAATACATCAAATTTTCTCTTCTCAGCCTCTAAATTTGTATGCAATTTAAAGTAAATAAAGCTTCCCGCTGCGAGTAAAAATACAGCAGCAACTAAAAGCCCAACTAATGTAAACAAAGAATAGGTTGATAATAAATAGGAATAATTTAAACCTGCATTTTCAAAATAATATGGCAATAAATATTCATCTTTCAAATATTCTTGGGCAACCCTTTGCTGAATTGGCAACCCTATATCTTTTGTTTCAATCCATTGTGGTATATCAAATGTAAATAAATGATAACCTGGCTCAACCTCTGGAAATCCTTTGAAAGGCTTTAGTAATCTTTTAAAATCTTCATCGCTAATAATTATTGAATTCAACCCAACAATGGAACTAGGGAAAATAAGCTTAGGATAAACTTCATCAATTGTAACAGGTACATGATTTTCAAGTAAAACCGTATGAACGACCTTTCCTGACAATTCATCTATTGCATCCTCAGAATATGGTATAAACATTCCTTCTCCTTGGTTTAAATGAACCATCGGATAGCCATAAGAAAATAATAAACTATTAATATCAGATTCCTTAAATACTTCTACTCCATAGCTTGTCGTCGATGAAGTCTGTTTTACAACTGTAAAGCTTGTTAAATGATAGGACAATCCTTTTTCCTCTAATTCTGAAACTAAAGAATTGATATGACTACTTTCATAAGGATTGTTCATGTGCCCTTTATAAATTAACCCTAAAGGATTTAATGTATCATATTGAGAAGTATAAGAGGACAGTGCTGCTAGTAACCCAACAGATAAAAATGCAAGTGCTGACACCATTGTTACAACAAAAAACATTTTTCCATTGTTTTTTAAAATAAAAGTTTGTTCCGCTATTGGTAACATTCTGGATTTTTTCCAGTAAACTTGTTTTTTATTTTTCACTCGATCCACAATAAACTGTGCTGTATCTGAAAAAAAGTAATATGTACCAATCGATATTAGAATTGGGATAAACATCGAGAATGTAAAAATGGTCGATCTCGTTGTAAATAAAGCCAAAATATAACCAACAATGATAAATACGATTCCAATAATCGCTTTTTGTTTCCTGTACAATATTTTGACATGAACATTTTTTGAACCTGATATTAAATCAATAATCTTTCTTTCAGGTGCGAAATGTACGCTAAATAAAGAAATAAAAATAAACGCACTTAAATAGACTGCAATCGTTAATAGGAATGGTTCCCATGAAAGATATAATGGTAAATCCTCTAACATTAATATTTCGCGAACGATCATAAAGAAAAACTTCGAAAAGGCATAACCGAATAAAATTCCCAATACAATTGAAATTGTGCCGATAATGATTGTCTCTAAAAATACAAGCTTACTAAGCTGTCTTCTCTCCATACCTAAATGAAGTAAAATAGCAAATTCTCTTGTACGTGCTTCTAAAAATGCTTTCATTGAATAAAAAATGAAAAACCACGAAAACAATACTAAAATAATTTCAGCAATTACCATCCATATGATGGGTACATTTCCTAAAAATCCATCTTCTATTTTCGGATGGAACATAAGCATTGAGTAAATAAAGAAAACAAGAACCGAGAAAAAGCTTGCCATGAAAAAAGCAGCATATATCCGTATATTACGGACGACATTACGGTAAGCGAATTGATGAAAGGTCACCTACTTTTCCTCCTCCTAATAAGCTCAGTACATTTAGTATCCGTTGGAAAAATGTTTGGCGTCTATCATCACGATAAATTTCATTGAAAAACTCCCCATCTTTAATAAATAACACACGATCACAATAACTTGCTGCAATCGGATCATGAGTTACCATTAAAATCGTTGCCTGTCTCTCTTTATTAATTTTACTTAATAATTCAAGCACCTCACGGGAATTGTTTGAATCTAAGTTCCCTGTAGGCTCATCAGCTAAAATAATTGTTGGCTCGTGAATCAATGCTCTTGCAATTGCTACTCTTTGAGCTTGACCACCAGATATTTCATTCGGTCTTTTGTATAAAAATGATGTTAAATCTAGTTTTTCAGCAAGCGTTTGTAATCTCTCTTCCATTACTTGAACTGGTTTTTGATCTAATGTTAAAGGGAGAATAATATTTTCTTCCACAGTCAGCATCGGTAATAGATTAAAATCTTGAAATACAAAGCCTAGCTCGCGTCTTCTAAAATAAGCAAGTTCCGTATTATTTAAGTTTTGAGGTTTAATGTCATTAAATATAATTTCACCGGAAGTTGGTTTATCAATCGTTGAAATTAAATTTAATAAGGTTGTTTTACCACTTCCAGAAGGACCCATAATAGCTAAAAATTTACCCTTTTCAACATCAAAAGAAAGTTGATTAATAGCTCGATTTGTCACTTTTCCTTCATATACTTTCGTTACATCTCTTACTTGTAATATTGGCATACGTGGCTACCTCTTTTTTATCTATTTCCTAAAATTTGTCCATGCAATTAAACTAAATACGTCACACCTTATTTAAACAGCTAAAAAGTTAGAGTAATTGTCGTTCCTACACCCACTTCAGAATCAATTTCAAGTTCGTGACCTAGCTTTTCACAAATTTCCTTCGCTAAATATAAGCCCATTCCTGTTGATTCTCCAGTTTTCCGACCATTTTCACCTGTGAAAAACGGCTTTGTCACACGAAGTAAATCAGATTTTGGTATTCCAATTCCTTCATCTTTTATCATAAGCTTAACATGTGTTTCATCTTTTATTGCTGATACAACAATCTGCTTATTTTGTTCAAATGTATATTTAACAGCATTTGTAATAAACTGTCCTAAAACAAATTTCAACCACTTTGAGTCACTTGTAACTGTAATCGATTCATCGATTTGCATTTCAGGAAAGACTCGATTTGTTATAAATAAACGTTTATTTTCGTTAATTGTTGCGCTCACGATTTCTTTTAAATTGACTTGTTCAACTTGCATATCTTCTTCAAATTTTTCAAGTCGAGCGTTCATCAACACCATTTCTAACCCTTTTTTTAAACGATCGACCTCTTCTTGCACACTTTTTTTATCAAGATTACCTTCTTCTTGAAGTAATAATTCTAAAACCGAAATCGGCGTTTTCATTTGATGAATCCATTGGTTTAAAAATTTCTCATGTCTATTTTGGATTGCATACAATGACTGAACTTCATGCTGATAGACACGGTATAGTTCATGTAAGTATTGCTCTGTTTGAAAATATTCAATCGTCTTTGCATTTTTTTGTAGTGCATCTTCCATCGTAGTTGGTAATTGGGTAATTTTTTTTAAATAGCTCTGACGGAAAAAATAACGAACGCCTAGAAAGGACATGATTAGAACAATACTAATCGAAATTGAATAAATAGCTGTATCAACATTTCGGAAACCGTCTAGCCAATATAAAGATAAAATAAAAAGAACGATAATTAATTCAAAAATAATGAACGAAAAATGTTCCTTAATAAACAATTTTAGCCCCATTATATTTCCTCCGCGCTTAAAACAAACCGATAACCTGCACCGCGCACAGTTTCAATAATTGAACTCACACCGTAATCCGCAAGCTTTTTCCGTACGCGGGTCATATTTACATTTAATGTGTTTTCATCAACAAATGCCTGGTCATCCCAAAGCTCCTCTAGTAATTTTTCACGAGATACTACTTTCGGTGATTGTCCCATTAATAAATCTAAAATAATGCATTCCTTTTTCTGCAATGGGATTTCCACTTCTTTTTTATGTAGCTCCATTCGTTCTAAATAAAGTGTTAGTTGTCCAAGTTGAATTGTACGTTCTTCTTGTCTAGATGAATATTCTCCATAAGTTCTACGTAAATGACTTTTTATTTTGGCAAGTACAATTTCATAATTAAATGGCTTTGTAATAAAGTCATCTCCACCATTTTCTAAAGCAAATATTTGATCCATCTCACCTGAACGTGCAGAGATGAAAATTATTGGGCATTTTGTATGTTGTCTTAACTGGCGACACCAGTAATAACCATCATAAGAAGGTAAGTTTATATCAAGCAACACAATATGTGGGCTAAAGGCAATGCATTCCTCTACGATTTCTTCAAAGTTTTGTACGATTTCTACTTCGTATTGATATTTTCTTAATGTATCTGCTAAAAGTGAGGCGATTTTCATATCATCCTCTACAATAAAAATTCGATGGTTTTCCACAATCATTCCCCCGTTATATTTTTGGAATGGGTTATTTCTTTATTTTATCAAAAAAGAACCATCTCATAAAAGATGGTCCCCTAGAAAGAGAATACTTATTTAAATTTATTTGACCGAAATGGATTTATGTGACCGGAAATTTTCCATGTGCCCCAATTTGGATCCATGTGACCGAATGTTTTCTATGTGCCCCAATCTAGATCTATGTGACCGACAAAGTATCCTTGTGCCCCAATCTGTTAGTAAATCAGCTGCAAAAACTCCTCTTTTGTTACGCCTCCGAAGTAGTGGGGGATGTCGATTGATTCTAGTGCTGCTGCAATACTTGCACGGTCATATTTTGTGCCTACTAGTAATTGCTCAATTTCATTTACGTCCCCTACTCCAAAGAAATCCCCAAAGATTGTTGCTTCTTCTATTATTCCTTTATTCACTTCTAGACGAATATCGATATTACCAGATGGGAATCGGTGTGTTTTTTGAATGTTGAATCGGGGTGATTTTCCATAATTCCATTCCCATGTTTGATAACGTTCTTTTGAAATCTGATTAATTTTTTCCCAATCTTCTTCTGTTAGTTCGTAATATTTAATGTTTTCCTCGCCACCAAAAATTGACTTTAGTATTTCCATTCGAAATTGTTCAACAGTCATTGGCTCTTTTATAAAATCTGAAATATTCCCTACTCGTGAACGTACCGATTTAATACCCTTTGATTCAATTTTATCTTTTTTCACTTTTAATGCATTTGCAACTGCATCTATATCCGTTTTAAACATTAATGTTCCATGGCTAAACATGCGTCCTTTTGTTGCATATTGTGCATTTCCCGATACTTTACGACCTTCTGCTAAAATATCATTTCGTCCTGACAACTCTGCATTAACGCCCAAATTAGCAAGTGCATTTACCACAGGCTGTGTGAACTTTTTATAGTTATGGAAGCTGTTTCCGTCATCTTTCGTTAAAAAACTAAAGTTCAAATTATTTAAATCGTGGTAAACCGCACCACCACCAGATAAACGTCTTACTACAATAATGTTGTTCGCTTCCACATAATCTGTATTAATTTCTTCGATAGTGTTTTGATTTTTACCTATAATGATGGACGGCTGATTGATATAGAACAGTAAAAAGTCATCCTTTTCGATATCCATATTTCTAAGTACATATTCTTCAATTGCTAAGTTGATTCGTGGGTCTGTAATACCTTTATTATCTATAAAATACATATTTTTCACTCCTTCTATACTTCAATTTATATTTTACATGAAAATGCAATTTAAGTGTTGACGAACGCAAACTGTTATAATACAATTAAAAATATCAAAACAGTAATATAACAGATTGTCCAAAAGGAGGGGCCACGCATGTTAGAAAGTGTTGTAGAATTTTTCAAAAACTTGCCTGACAAAGTTTGTGTACAGTGCGGAGAGAAAATTGAAGAACAAAGCGAATGCTACAGCAGTACCTGTGACAAATGTAACTCTTTATAGTCAATCGATTTATTGCTGACAATCTGTATTTGGACCTACATCTTCGTGATGAACCTATAAGTAAATAGCTTACCTTACACAATGATAAAACCCTCAAAGCACGCTCAAGCTTTGAGGGTTTTTTATTTAATGTTGGTGACTAGTATCACTATGTTGTTCGTGGTCCATATTACCATCTTCATTTGAAGTATTTTTATCCATATTGTTCATTGTATCGCTACTTTTGTCTTCTTTCACTTTACTCATATCAGGATCACCGACAATTATTTGTTGTTTTGGCATTACATGAAGTCCGCGTGCTGTTGTATGAGCATACATGTAGTACACACCATCATGATCGAAAGTCGTTTCTGCTTTATAAACGCCTTCCCCTTCTAACTTACCATCAATCATTTGTCCATCATTGCGATAACCTGATTCCCATACTTCAAATTGAACAGTTTCTGCATCATCTACATTTTCTCCATTTTGTGTAATATGTGCAGCAAGCTCGACTGATTCATTCACGGCTACCTTTTTAGGTGTTAAAATATGAACCTTTACTTCTAATGCTTCAATATCTACTGGCTCATCATTTGTATCTACTGTATCTTCATTTGAAGAACAGCCGACTAATAATGCCGGTACTGCTATTATACTTAATAACCACTTGTTCATTTATAGTTCCTCCATTAATGGGATTTTAATTATTACTGTAGTTCCTTTGCCAACTTCACTTTGGATTGTTAAAGTACCATTGTGCTGTTTTACTAATTGCTCGACAATCGATAATCCTAATCCACTTCCACCATCTGCTCGACTTCTCGCCTTATTCACTCGATAAAAGCGTTCTGTAATATGCGGCAAATCTTTAGCAGGTATACCTATACCTTGATCGGATATTTCGATTACTGCCTTTTCTTTCATCATTTTAGTCAAGATGGAAATGTTTGAATCGTTATTCGAATAACGAATCCCATTTTCAATTACATTAATGAAAATTTGCTTTAATTTTTCTTCATTTCCTTCAACGATAATTTGTTCATCAAATGACGTTACAAAATGAATACCCTTTGAGTCAGCTTGATTTTTTAAAAGGCGTATTGCTTCCCGTACTGTCTCTGATAAAACGATTGGATACAATTCTAAAATTGTATTTTCATTAGATCCTCTTGCAAGCTCAAGCAGTTCATTTGTAAGTCGTTCCATTCGATCTGCTTCTCGAACGATTAAATTCATCGCTTCCTCTCGTTCCTTGCCTTCGATATAATTTTTTTGAATTGCTTCACTATAGCCTTTAACGTAGCTTATCGGCGTACGTAACTCATGAGATACAGTTGCAAGAAATGTTTTTTGTTCCTCATCCTCTTGTTCAATGGCAGCTGCCATTTCATTAAAGGCTTCAGATAGCTTTCCAATTTCATCTTTAGACGATACATTTACCCGAGTACTATATTCACCATTTGACATTTTTTCAACGGCATTTTGTAATTCCTTCAACGGTCGCAAAATATGCTTGATTCCTTTGTAAACAAAGGCTGCCAATATACAGGAAAAGGCAATTGCACTTATAATTAATACCAATACTTCTTCATTTGCTAGCTCTGTTATTTTAGCTAAAGGATAATAAATATAAATAATCCCTTCCAAACGATTTTGATCTACAAAAGGGAAAATAACCGAAATTACTTGTCTTTGGAATCGTTCTTCATAGCCAATTTTAGTAACATATTTTCCTTGAAGTAATTGTTGTCGTTCATCAGGTCCTATGAGTGTATCATAGTCAATTTCAAATGGCACACAAGCACTTAATTCTCGGGGATTTCGTACAGCAAATACATCGAAATTTGAATACATGTTATACTCTTCTATTTCATCGATTAATGTATCTGTCACTTTACCGCCCTTATATTTTATTTGAAGCTTTTCACCAACTTCAATCATAGAAAGCTCTGTATCTTCGACATATAATTGCTCATATAAATAATTAGTCAAGACATACATGAAGATGATTGTTACAACAATAAAAAGTACAATTAATCCCCAGATTTTCGCAAATAACTTTTTCATTGTTGTTTCTCAAAGCGATAACCAATTCCCCAAACGGTTTGTATGTACTCGCTTGCTTCCTTCGATTCTTTCGCTAGTTTTAGTCTTAACGTTTTAATATGAGTATCGACTGTCCTTGTCGCCCCTGCATATTCAAGATCCCATATTCGTTCTAACAACTGTTCTCTCGAATAAACATTTCCAGGGTTCTTTATAAATAAATACAGCAATTCAAATTCTTTTAATGTTAACGGAACAAGCTTGTCGCAAATGAAAACTTTTCTTGAAACTTCATCTAACTTAATAACACCAGATTCAATGTAAGATTGATTGACAAAATCATTTTGGGGCTTCGTTCTTCTTAAAACAGCATTAATTCGTGCAATTAATTCACTAGCAGTAAAAGGTTTTACAATATAATCGTCCCCACCAATTGTAAGTCCTTTTACTTTATCTTCATTTGAATCTCTTGCTGTTAAAAAAATTATTGGAACAGAAGATAGTTTTCTTATATTTTCACAAACAGTGAAACCATCTTCCCCGGCCATCATGACATCAAGCAATACGATATCTACATCTTCATAGGCTATGACTTGATAAGCTTCATCTCCATTAGAAACTGCTGTTGTTTCAAAATTAGATTGTGACAGCATCATTTCAATTAAATTTCGCATATCTAGTTCATCATCAACTATTAACACTGTTGTCATCTCTTTTGAACCTCCCTTACCAATAGTTGAAACGGGCCTTTATTTGTACTAATTTCTTTTTGGATTTGCCCTTCTTTTAGGAAATATAATTTATGGTCATCGTAGCCTGCTACAACAATTTCATTTTTAATGAACGCCACTGCAAATGGGTTCGCACCAACTTCAGTTTTCCATAGTGTATTACCTTTTAAATCCATCGCATATAATTCATTTGCTCCATGATTGACAATATATACAACATCATCTTTTCTCCAAAATCCAACTGGCATTATGGAGACTTTGATTTCCTTTACAAGATTCCCTGTTTGAAGATTTAGCACGTCTATTGACTGGTTCGGACGCTCACCTTCACCATGTCCCCCTACCCATATAGCTTTTTCTTCCGGTATTATGACAATGCCACTTGAAGATTTAGCTATTGACCATTCTGCTTCTAGCTTCAAACTGTCCATATTTACAACAGACATAATCGTATCTTTATAATTTACTACGTAAAGCTTGTCTTTGTAAGATGCCATTGACATCGGGTAATTGCGCAATTTTAATTCTTGTAGCTTCGTTCCTTTATAATCGAAACTTGTGACACTATTACGTTCACTATTTGTTATAAATATTTTTTTCATTTTTTCATCGTAATAGACATTTGTTGTCCCGATGCCTGTTTTTATTGATTTAAGTTTTTTTCCCGAAGACAGCTCATAAATATCTGCTTCTTCTAATTGATGACCGTATAATAATATTCGATCCCGTTGTAGCAACGTAGCACCGGTATAAGCCTTTTTCAAATCCCAAAATGCAATCTCTTCCCCTAAGGAATTATAGAAGATAATAGATGGCTCTAATATATTAACAGAGGCAACGAAAGATTGATGATGGTTTATTGAAGGAAATTTTTCGTCACGACATCCTGCAATAACAGTTATCAATAAAAGAAATATGAAGGTTTTAAAATAGTTCATTTTTGTCCATCACCCCTAAAGACATCTTACTGCATAATTGTGAAGTTTAATTGAAAAAAAATCGACAATCTCAAGTATATTGAGTTTGTCGATTCAAACATCTTATATAAACTGCATTTCGAACATTTCTTCTAATAGATCAAAAGCAACTTTTTTTCCTTGTGCAACACACTCTGGCATACTTATACCTTCGTATGAACTACCGACCAGCTTTACTTTTGGAAAGTCCTTTTGTAATTGTTGTCGTATATCTTCCATTCGTTTTTCATGCCCTACCGTATATTGGGGCATCGATTGTTTCCAGCGAGTGACAACAGTAAATATAGGAGCTGCTGAAATACCGATTGCTTTCTTTAAATCTTGTAAAACAGTCTTTTCAATATCGCTATCTGATAGTTCAACAATTGTCTCATCCCCGACACGCCCTATATATACCCGAAGCATATCATAGTCGTCTGGTGTAACATTATTCCATTTATGATTACTCCAAGTACATGTTGTAATAGATAGATCGCTATTTCTCGAAACAAAAAAACTTAATGCATCTTTATATCTTTTAATATCATCTTTCTTAAAAGCCAACGTTACAGTTGCAATTGTTGCATAGTTCATATCAGGTACTTCTTCTAATAAACCGTAACTATTAAAAATTCTTTTTGTCACATTAAAAGGTGTCGTCATAATTACTGCGTCACATTTAAGTGGAGCAATATTATTAAAGAAAACTTTAGTAGAACCGTCACTTTGTTTATCAATCGATTCAACCTTTACCCCTTTTAAAACAGAGTTAGGCAACAATTGTGATTCTAATGACTCAATTAAAGTTTCTAGACCATTTGTAAACGTTTGATAAGATTCAACATGGTCTTTACTATAAGAAAGCCCTGATTTTTTCAATCCTAGGATTAAACTTCGATATTGTTTTTCTAATTGATAAAACTGTGGGAACATTGATTGAATGCTCAAATGGTCAATATCCCCAGCAAATGTTCCTGCAAGCAATGGTTCTACTAAATTTTCAACAACCTCTTTACCAAAACGACGTCTGAAAAAGTCACCAATTGGCTCATCCTCTTCTTCTCTCATTTTTGGTAGTAACAAATCCCCTGCAGCGCGGAGTTTTCCACTTAACGATAATAATCCCGATGTAATGAATGAGGAGACTTCAAGCGCCCCACCGAACATTATATTAGACGGAATAGGATACAATTGGCTACCAACTGCAACATATGTTTGACCGTTATTATTCGAAACCATCTTATTTTCAATTCCTAAATCCTTCGCTAAGTCGCGAACACTATTCATATAATCTAAAAACGATTCAGGACCACGTTCAATAATAAATCCATCTTTTCTTAAAGTTTGAATTTTCCCACCTAAACGTAAAGATGATTCGATTAAAACGACATCTATTGGTAAATTGTTTTGTTGTGCAAATTTTTGTAAATAGAACGCTGCCGTTAAGCCAGTTATGCCACCACCTATAACAGCAACTTTTCGTCTACCTAAAGTCACCCTCATCATCACTCTCTACGTTAGTTAGTTCGCTAACTTTTTATTAATCGCATCTACCATTGCGTCTATAAATAATGGATGTGTATTTGGCATTGGCGGACGACGATAATTAGCTCCAAGCTCATCACATACTGTTTTACACTCGTAATCATTATCATATAGTACTTCTAGATGTTCTGTTACAAAACCTACTGGTATGTAGACGAATGAACGGAATCCTTTTTCTTCATAAAGGTCACGAGTTAAATCTTGAACGTCTGGACCAAGCCACGGCTCTGGTGTTTGTCCTGACGATTGCCAACCTACCTCAACATTCTTTACCCCAGTAGCTTGTTGAATTAAACGTGCAGTTTCAATTAATTGTTCTTCATATGGATCGCCTGCAGCTTTAATTTTTTCTGGTAATGAATGGTTTGAAACGATTAAACATGCTTTTTCACGTTCTTCTTCAGACATTTCAGCAAAAGCACCGTTTACCGCTTGTTTCCAATACTCAATAAACTTCGGCTCATCGTACCATGCTTCAACTGATGTTAATTTTAATGAGCTACCTAATTTCTCAATCGTCTCTTGGGCACGACCATTATAAGATTTAATTGAGAAAGTAGAGAAATGTGGTGCTAGTACAATTGATACCGCTTCTTGAAGACCATCATTCACCATTGCTTCAACTGCATCTTCTATAAAAGGCTCAATATGTTTTAATCCAACATATAATTTATATTCAACTTCATCTTGCACTTCATTTAAACGGGCACAAAGAGTTTCAGCTTGTAATTGTGTCATTTTAGCAAGTGGAGAAAGCCCACCAATTGCTTTGTAACGGCTTTTCAAGTCTTCTAAATGTTCATCTGAAGGTTTGCGACCATGACGAATATGTGTGTAATATCTTTCAATATCTTCTTCTTTATATGGAGTACCATAAGCCATTACTAATAATCCGCGTACCGGTTTCATAATTTCACCTCATATATTTTTACAAATTCACTAAAATATCATATCACATTAATCTTTTGACTTACTTGTTGACGACTGTATTCGTGAATCAGTGTTGTTAGACGTTTTAATACATCTGGATTTACTTCTGGGAAAACACCGTGACCTAGGTTAAAGATGTGTCCAGGTACTTCTAATCCTTGATCGATAATATTTTTTGTACGTTGCTCAATAACAGACCAATCTGCTAATAGCAAGGAAGGATCTAGATTACCTTGTACAGCTTTATTTACACCTAGTTCACGTGCTTTACGAATAGGCATGCGCCAATCAAGACCAACTACATCTATTGGAAGGTCATTCCATTCATTAACTAAATGACTTGCACCTACACCAAATTGAATTAACGGTACATTTTCTTTTCTTAACTCTCCGAAAATTCGTGTCATAATTGGTTTAATAAATACGCGGTAATCTTCTACATTTAAGGCACCTACCCAAGAATCAAACACTTGAATCGCTTTAGCACCAGCTTCGATTTGAGCTGTAACATCAGAAATGATCATATCGCCTAATTTGTCCATCAGTGCAAACCAAGCTTGTGGCTCTGAGACCATAAATGATTTCGTTTTATTATAATTTCTTGAAGGACCACCTTCAATCATATAACTCGCTAAAGTGAAAGGTGCACCTGCAAAGCCAATTAATGGTACATTTAATTGTTCTTCAGTTAAAAGTTTGATTGTTTCGAGAACATATGGCGTATGCTCTTTTGCATTAAATTGTCCCAACTTCTCAACATCTGCTGCCGAGCGAATTGGATTTGAGATAACAGGTCCAACACCTGCTTTTATTTTCACATCAACACCGATACCAGGTAGAGGTGTTACGATATCTTTGTAAAGAATCGCAGCGTCGACATTATAATTTTCAACCGGTAGTCTAGTTACGTATGCACATAATTCAGGCTGATGTGTAATTTCTTCTAGTGAATATTTCTCTTTAATTTTTCGGTATTCAGGTTGGGAACGTCCTGCTTGGCGCATATACCAAACCGGTGTATATTCCGTACGTTCTCCTCTAGCTGCTCGCAATAATGTATCATTAATCGCTTTCATTTTTGTACCTTCCCCTCGAATTAATAGCCTTATGCGATAAGAAATATTAAAAAATAATTTTCCTTAGTTTTTCCAAGGCATGTTAATAATCAGTATAGGTAATTCTATACTGAATAAAGCTGTTATTATAATGTTTGTTCATTGATATCCGTTTTCAAATATATACTTTTGAGTTTATATTGTATAGTTTTATCGACCAAATGTCATAAAATTGTTCGTTAATGCAAAATTTTTAATCCAAAATTTTTGACAGAAAATAGTATTTTGCTTTAAATGAAATTATAGTTTTGCAACTTTGTAAGGAAAGGGGCTCATTAAAAGATGTTTTTATATATTACTTCAGGAACAGCCGATTATATGGAGAAAATACGCAAGAAGTATGTTGACAAAGAAACTATGATTATTTTGCATGGTTCAAGTAATTCTATTCTGCTTCATGAAACTGATAAAAAATCACTATTTGCAACACCTCGCAAATATGAAGTAATTGATCAAGTAAATACTCTTGAACAAAAAGGATATTTTGTTTTAAATAATATTCCTGTTTCCGATGAAGGCAGACCAGTATTTGAACAACGGTTTTTAAATCGTGCCCGCGCAATTGAAACTGAGCCAGGCTTTATTGCATTCCGTTTGTTACGCCCACTAGATTCTGATACTTATATCGTGTTAACTCAATGGACTGGCCCAAATTCATTTGAAGCCTGGAAAAATTCCCAATCTTTTAAAAATGCTCATAGTAAACCTGACTCAGCACCAGGTGTTAAAAAACAAAATATTTTCAATGCAGCAAGCTATATTACGACTTATTCTGGGAAGGTTTCTGAAGAAGCGTGATAGATAAAGTAAGAGCACGATTTCAGCTTTAAGTTGAGTTGTGCTTTTTAGTTTCGTGGGTAGAGTTTTACGTATACTTTTTACGCAGTTCTAACTCCTATTTTCGAAGTCCTAATTTATAAAAATGAAAAAATCTGCTCCTCTAAAAAGAATGAGCAGATTATATTTCTTTACTTACACCTTAATATTTAACCCTTTACTTTCTGCTAAAGCCTTATGATAAACACCTTTTGCTACGGCTAAATCATAGTAAGATGCTCCTACCGATTTGAAGAAGGTAATTTCTTCATCATTTTCTCTACCAATTAATTGTCCACTTACTAACGATTCTAACTCACAATAAATGTTATCAAAGGACCATATGCCACTTTCATTAGCATCGATTAATTCACCAGCCTCGTCCTTTGCTCCATGAAGATCATCTACAACAATTTTGGAAGCTTGTAAAATAGTTGAGCGATCTATTTCGTGCATATGTGGTAAATAGGAGCCGACACCATTAATATGAGTTCCCTTTTTTAAATATTCTCCATTAAAAACAGGGGTTGTCGATTTCGTAGAACAACAAACAATATCAGCCTGACTCACAGCTTCATTCACATCATCCGCAATTTCAATAGTTGCTACTACACCAAATTGTTTTAAGTTTTCCGCAAATACATCTACTTTTTCTTTTGTTCGATTGAATAAAATAATTCTTTCTATATTGCGAATTGCTAGTACACCAATTGTTTGCTCAAAAGCCATTGCCCCTGTTCCAACAACCGTTAAACATTTCGAGTCCTCTTTCGCAAGCTTCTCTGTTGCAAGAGCTGTCATTGCTCCTGTACGAAGTCTTGTTAGATAAGAAGCATTCATTACAGATAGATGTTCCCCACTGTCAGTACTTGTTAAAACGATGATACCCTGTGTAGTTGGCAACCCTTTATTCGGATTGTTTGGGAAAATAGTAACGACTTTTACTGCCGCAACATTACTTTCTAAATCTGCACTAGGCATGTACAGTGAAGTTGCATTTTGCTCAGGAAACTCTAATACTGTTCGATGGGGCGACTGTACTTTACCTGTCACCTTTGCAAGTAATGTTTCTTTTATATCTTTTATTGCATCTTCTATTTTGTAAAAACTTTTTATTTCCTCTTGGTTTAAAATAATCAAAATGACACTCTCCGTTGCTATTTTTTCTAACTACTGTACAACTGTTGTTTCACGCTTCTCAATTTCCATGTTAGTTCCTAATTTATTTTCATTAAATTCATCAAGCTCCTGATTACTTTTTTCTCTAACTGCCCAAACGGCTACTAAGGAAATAACTGCTGTTAAAATGATGTAAAGCGCAACAGGAATATATGAATTATTAAAATTAACTAATAATGCAGTTGCTACTAATGGAGCTGTTCCACCGGCAAGTGCGGCACCAATTTGATATCCTAATGAAACTCCTGTGTAACGAACCTTTGCATCAAAAATTTCCGAGAACATTGTTCCTAATACTGCTGTAATAGGAGCCCAAATAACACCTAAACCAATAATTGTTGCAATTAAAAGTGTTGCAAAAGTACGTTGCTCTAATAGCCAGAAATACGGGAATGCATATAAAATCATTGCAACTGTACCGTACACATACACCTTTTTACGACCAATTTTATCTGAAAGATTACCCATTATAGGCATTAAGATTGTTGTAACAATCGTACCTATCATTACAGCAACTAACACTTGCGTACTTGAAAACCCTAAATTATTAGTACCATAGGACACTACGAATGTAGCAAAAATATAAAATGGTGCAGTCTCAACAACTTTACCACCAATTGCAATAAACACTTCTTTCCAATGATATTTAAAAATATCGACAATTGGTAGCTTAGGAATTTCTCCAGATTGTTGTACTTTCTTAAATGACGGTGTTTCGTCAAGACCTTTACGAATCCATAAACCAAATACTACAAGTAATGCACTAGCGATAAATGGAATACGCCATCCCCATGAAACAAACGCCTCTTGTGATACGACTGATGTAATAAATGTTAAGGCACCAGACCCTAAAAACATACCTATTGTCACACCCATCTGTGGGAATGCGCCAAATAAACCACGTTTCTCTTTAGGAGCATATTCTACAGCAAGTAATAGTGAACCACCCCATTCACCACCTATACCAATCCCTTGTATTAAACGTAATGTAATTAGAAGGATAGGTGCTGCAACACCAATAGCTTGGTATGTTGGCAATAGACCCATTAAAACAGTTGCTACCCCCATAATCGTTAATGTTACAACAAGGGTTTTCTTGCGCCCAATCCGATCTCCAATATGACTGAAAATAATTCCACCTAATGGACGAATAAGAAATGCTAATGCTAATGACGCATAAGATAACATTAAGCCAACTGTTGGATCTTCAACGACAAAAAATACTTGGTTAAAAACGAGTGCAGCTACAGTCCCATACAAAAAGTAATCAAACCATTCAATCGCACTTCCTACCAAACTAGCAATCCAAACCTTTGTCATTTGACTTTTACTCATTAAAACAACCCCCTTTAATTAATAAATTGAAGTGACACTTAAATTAAAAATTAAAAAAATAAGTGCTAAATAGTTAAAATTTAAGTGACACTTAAATTTCGTTGAGATTATTATTACTTATTTTCGAATTTTCTGTCAACATATTTATATTCGTTTGAGGAAAAGAGATGACTAGAGTATAATTTTTATAACCTTGTATTGAGGATGTGTAGTAATGACAGTTGGTGAAAAACTTCGAAAATTACGTAAAAAGAAAAAAATGACGTTGAAAACTCTATCTGAAAATACTGGAGTTTCTATAAGTTTTTTATCTCAAGTAGAGCGAAATAAATGTAACGTTACTTTAGAATCTTTAAGAAAAATTAGTGATGCTCTAAACGTTAATCCAAGTATATTTTTTGAAAATAAAAATCATGATAATTCAAATAAACTTTTCCCATTTTTTTATGAAGACTTATCAAACAACATTACCGGTGCAACCTTTCATCCAATCTTAGTAACCCTACAACCAAAAGAAAATGAAGGAAATGAATTTTCCCATTACGGTCATGAATTTATCTATGTTTTATCCGGATGTTTAACAATTTCCCTCGAAGGAAAAGTATTCGAATTAAATGAAAACGACTCCATAATGTTAGAGTCTACTAGAAGTCATTATTGGTGGAATAACAGCGAAAAAAATGTTCAATTTATACTTGTGTCTACTATTTAAGATTATAAAAAGAGCCGCAAAAGCAACTCGCCATGTTTGCTTTTACGGCACTCTTTTTATTCCTGTGAAGGATCTTTAGACAATCTAAATGTAACCTCACTTACTAATAAGACAATAATACCTGTTACAAAAAATAACGGTTGCTCGATAGCACAAATTAAAACAACGAATGCTTGTACAACCATGAAAATACGTAATATTTTTTGAACAGCTTTTTTTCTAAGACTACTGTCAATCGGATAAAGTCGATCCATCCGGAAATCAGCTGAAGATAATAGCGCATATTTTAATTGAAGAGTGGTTGCAAAGGATAAAGCACCTGCCACAATCCAAGTCACAATTGGAATGTTTACAAACAGTGCTATTAATCCAGAAATTAATGTTAAGCGAACCCATAAATAAAAATGATCATCTGTACGGATAAATGTTCTAAACACTAAATAATTTTGGGCATTACTTTTACGATATGCTATTAAATTATACACAAAGTTTAACCAACCTCGACGACGAATGGATCCTCGTAAATGTGGAACATCTGTAAAATAGTTTGCAAAACGATAAAACCCCATCATCCTATTTTGTTCTAGACGTACAAAATGTTCATAAGGTATTGGTTGTACTTTCACCCTTTTTCTCAAGGAACTATTATAGAAAATAAATAGCACAATAAAAATAATGACTAATGCAAAATTTGATACTAACATTGCTTGTACTGTTAGGATAGATAATACTACTCTAGTTATTCGATCTACAATAACATTACTTCCACGATTACAATAACGATAATTAAATTCAATTTGAACGTTGAAATACTTTAAAATATTAACGATAGCTAGTGCTAACCAAATTTGTGTTGTAGTTAACTCTGTTACTGTCTTTAATAATGGTATCCCTATAATGTAAACTACTGCAGCTAGCCCTACTTGAGACCAAAATGTCCAGTTCAATGCTTTTTTAAAGAAATAAGACATTTTAGATTCTAATGGCAATAAATATACTTGATCTGGCTCACGTAATAATGTAACTGGCCGACTAAATGCTAAAATAAAGCCAACAACAAATGCCACAAGCCATTCTCCTGGAAATGAATCAGAAACAACTTTTAACCATTCACTATACTGATAACCAACCGCACCAATGACAAATACTAGTACGAGTGCCAAATGCCCTGTGAATACAAAGCGCATATATTTTTGCACTTCATTTATATAATGATTAAATCGCTTCGACCAAACTTCCTGCAAATTATTCATTGTTGGTCTCCTTGGTCATCGCAATATAAAGGTCATCTAATGTTGCATTTGGCATATTAAAGCTTCTTCGTAAGTCATTCATCGTCCCTTGTGCACGAACTTGTCCTTCGTGTAATAAAATAATACGATCACAATACTTTTCAGCGGTTGATAAAATATGCGTCGACATTAAAATCGAGGCACCTTCTTTTTTCTTCTCATCCATTTGATCAAGTAGCGATTGAATACCAAGAGGATCAAGTCCTACAAAAGGTTCATCAATAATATAAAGCTGCGGGTTTACTAAAAATGCACACATAATCATTACCTTTTGCCGCATCCCTTTTGAAAAATGCGAAGGAAACCAGTTAAGACGTTTTTCCATTCTAAATTCTTTTAATAATTTCTCTGAGCGATTATTTAACGTATTTTCATCTATGCCATAAGCCATTGCTGTTAATTCTAAATGCTCTTTTAGCGTTAATTCATCATACAATACAGGTGTTTCAGGTATATAAGAAAATGAAGAACGATATTGATCAATATTTTCATTTAACGTTACACCATTTAAACGAATCTCCCCTCGTTGTGGAAGAAGTGTGCCGATAATATGTTTAATTGTTGTACTTTTCCCTGCACCATTTAAACCAATTAATCCTACTAGCTCTCCCTTTCCTATTGAGAAAGATAAATCCTTTATTACTGGTTTTCTTGTATATCCACCTGTAACATCCGTTAGTTGTAACACTGTCATTTTTTAACGTCACTCCTATTCTTTCTACAGTTTAACAAAAAATGCGAATGGAATCAGTTGTCATATGTTAAAATATATTCAAAACTTGTTTGAAAGGATGTTTCTATGAGCGATTGCATTTTTTGTAAAATTATTGATGGTACTATTCCAAGTGTGAAGGTATACGAAGATGAAAACGTTTATGCTTTTATGGATGTTGCGCCTTTAACAAAAGGTCACACATTATTAGTGCCAAAACAACATGTAAAAGATCTTTTTGAAATGTCAGAGGAAGTAGCGAAAAATCTATACGCAGCTGCTCCAAAAGTTGCTAACGCTATTAAAGCTGCATTTAACCCAGCAGGTATGAATACATTAAATAACAACGGTTCATTTGCTGGACAAACGGTATTCCATTACCACTTACATTTTATACCTCGTTATGATGAAACAGATGGCTTAAAAGTTAAATGGGAAACAAAGCAAAACGAATTTACACCAGAAACATTACAATCTATCGCTTCTGAAATTCAAGTGAAATTAAATGCTTAAAAACCTGTAAAGTAATATCTATATATTCTCTCTCTTTATAGAAGTATGAAACTATATTTTTTCTATTCTATTACATGAGGTTGCAAATTATTTCTTTAACAATTAAAATCATATGTAAGTTTCGCTAACGGCAACGAGTGCACGTTAGGAAATGGAAGAGCATAGAATTGCAGAGGAGAGTTTAAAATGAATACAAAAAATCTTGTTTTAATGGCGCTTTTAGTTGGTGTAGGGGCAGCACTTTATTTAATTATCCCAGGCTATGGCGAAGGGATGAAGCCAGACTTTATGTTAACAATGATGTTTATTGGAATATTACTATTCCCTACCTTTAAGGAAACATTTTTATTAGCAATTACAACTGGCGTACTTTCTGGATTATTTTCATCATTCCCTGGTGGATTTTTCCCAAATATAATTGATAAAGTAGTTACAGGGCTAGTTTTCTTTATTGTTGTTGTTGTATTACGTCATTTTGCACAAAAGATTGCAGTAGGAACTGTTTTAGTTGGCTTAGGAACGCTTCTTTCTGGAGCAACCTTCTTATCAATGGCATTAATATTAGCAGGTTTACCTGGTGGCGCTACATTTAGTGCATTATACATTGCTGTAGTTTTACCAGCTGTCGCTTTAAATGCAATTGCATTTATTATTATCTACCCAATTATCACAAACCTATTAAAACGCTCAAACTTTAACACATCTGTGTCACAAGCGTAAATAAAAAGTGTAGACAAAGTTTTTCTTAAATCTTTGTCTACACTTTTTGTAATCCCGTAATCAAATAACGCACTGTATTCGCAACAGGTATATACAAAGAACACTGCTATTGCGTACGTACCTTATGCTCGATAAGTATAAAAATCCACGTATTTATGAACTCGTGGATTTTATTTTTTTATATAAAAGTAATTGTATATGAAATCGAATATTGAATGAAATAGGCTGAGCCAGCTAAATTTAACGTAGGAGAATCGTAACCATAATAAATATAGTCTTGTGTATATAAATACAGTACCACACACTTGTAAGAAAGAGGAGAAGTTGACATATGAAAAAATTGTTTTTTTTGATAACTTTTGTACTAGCCAGTGGCTGTTCACACTTTTCATAATGCATTTTGGTTTACATCAAAGGAAAAAATAGAAATTGGAGATTATGTACATGTATGGAGTAAAAGTCCTCAAATATTAACATACCCTGGACAAGCAACTGCAACAAAGATAGTAATAGAAAAAGAAACAAAAGATGATAAAAATTTAACTACAAAGGAAGTATTAAAACGAGCCGTAAAAGAAATTGAAAATATAACTGGTGAGAAATATTACGCACCAATTTTAACAAAGATTGATTATGAAGAAAAAATAGATACATGGTTTGTAAGCTTTAAAAATAACGATACAGAAACTGACTTAATCACAAAAATAAAAGATTACGAATAATAATCTATATGATAAATTACGACGTTCTACTGTCTAAACTCCATAAGATCACATTTAAACGCTAAACCCAATAATCGTTTAGTTTACCTTACATTTCCTTTTCATGTTAATTCTATTTCACTTCCTAATTTTAAAGTATTTATTATTTGGAGTTGAATATCCTATAGCCTTTTCGTATTTCTACTCCTCTTTTTTAATTTGTCGATCCATGGTTTAATATTGATTAGAATAGGAAATTTTTATATAGAAAGCAATCATCTATCACACATTAAGTAAAAACTATACAAATAAAATAAGGAGAGGATCAATATGCGAGGAAAACCATTTTTAATCGGATTATCAACAGGAGTTATTGGAGGTATAGCAGCTATTTTATTTACAACACCTCAATCTGGTAAACAAATTCGGTCAAATATTGTATCAAACGCTAAGCAAGCTAAAATTACATTAAGCGAAATGAAATCTCAAATTCATACAATAAAACAATCAATTTCCACATTAAATTATGAAGCGAAAAATAATATACCAAAAATAATTAATGACTTAAAACATTCAATTACCAATTTTAAGGATGACATTGAACCCGACACATTAAAGCTTAGAGAAGAAATAGAAGGATTGCAGAAAACCATTACAGAATTCGAGAATAATTTATCAGAAATAAACAAAAAAAAGAAAAATGAACAAAGTAATATATAATTAATTTTACCTAAAAAACATCATCACACTAAATAACTTTCAATCATTTTTAAGCAATTTATAGCATTTTTTAGGCGGATTACAATTATTTAATTTTTCTAACTTTAAACTTTTTTCTTTTACTGCTATAATATTTTCATAATGTTAATGAAAGAAGAAGGTGATTGCTTTGTCTGATGAAAGTTACACAATGAAGGAAGCAATGCTTTATAGTCAAAGAATTGCTCAATTGTCTAAAGCACTTTGGAAAGCTGTAGAAAAAGACTGGCAACAATGGATTAAACCTTATGATTTAAACATCAACGAACATCATATTTTATGGATTTCTTACCATTTAAAGGGCGCATCTATTTCAGATGTTGCTAGATTTGGTGTAATGCATGTTTCAACTGCTTTCAACTTTTCAAAAAAACTTGAAGAAAGAGGCTTATTGAAGTTTTCAAAACGTGATGACGACAAAAGAAATACATATGTCGAACTCACTGAAGCAGGTGCTGACCTTATTTTACTAATGTATGATCACTATTACGATACACATCATTCAATCCTTGAAGGCTCACTAGCATTAAAAGAATTATATGGTAGATTCCCAGAGTTTTTAGATGTGATGGCGGTCATTCGTAACATTTATGGTGAAGATTTTATTGAAATCTTTGAACGTTCATTTAAAAACTTTAAAGAATCTCTTGTTGAAGAAGTAGACACAGTTAGTGTTAAAAGATAAATAGATTACTTGATAAACTAAACATACTTTGTTGAATGAATAATTTACAGAATGTCAAGAATTACTACGAGTGTAGCGATACACTCTTTTTCTTTTTCAAATTTACGTTTATTTTCAAAAGTATAGCATTTCACCTTTTTTTCATTTACAATATGTTCACTATCATCGTTAAAGGGGTCGTCCATTTTGCATTGTTGGAAAACAATTAACATTAAAACAGAGTATGGATCTGCATGGTTATCAATCATTTCCGTCCTGTTATTTGTTATTATTTTTTCATTTTCATTTTTATTATTTGGTCAAATCCACCCTACCCTTTATCGTGATGATTACTTTTGGCTTTTTGCATTATCCGTAATTTTGCTTTACCCAACACATAAAGTTGTCCATTATTTTTCATTATTTGAATATAGAAAATCTGTAAAATTACGTATTCGAATTGATCATCAATTTATTCCAATTATTAGAATGCGTATTAAGACATTAATTCCAAAAAATCGTTATATATTAACATTGCTAGTTCCTTTTATTTTAATAAATAGTCTACTCATAATTCTCGTGTTAATTTTTCCGCAATATGCACACTATTTATGTTTGCTACTAGCATATCATTGTAGTATTTGCTTAATTGACATACTATATGTTAAAAATTTACTACTCGCACCAAAAGATTCAGTAATTGAAGAGACACCAAAGGGTTATGAGATTTTAGTACCACCTACTATTTAGAAGTGTATTTGCTTGTGTTTATTTAACATTTTTTGTTATCCTTAAAGGAAGTGAAAGAGGGGAGGAATAGACTTGCTACTTCTTGTCGTAGTGCTATTCTCGGTGTTTTATTTATTTCAGATTAATCGTATGACATATGCTCTTGTTATGCAAAAAGAAATACCAGAAGAAAAACATAAAAAAATATTCCGTACAATTAATGTACTTATCACAATTTTATTAGTTTCCTTTTATATAGAAGTTTCCGTTGCTATGTAAGTTACGGACTGCACTTCGCAACAAAGATAAAAAGAGCTAAAGGCTTTTGCCTTTAGCTCCAAGTTGTATTTACATATGTTGTTAATTATTAGTAGATGAACGCTGCACCTACAATAATTAATAAGATGAATAATACAACTAATAGCGCGAATCCACTGCCGAAGCCATATCCGCCACCACCGTAGCTACCTCCCATCTCGACACCCCCTTTCAAAATCTATATTATGCACCTGTGTTCTTAGTACTTAGGCAAACGAACATGCAACCATTTTGTTTTTCAATCGTTTATGTTATAGTTACAATTGATTTAACTGATTTTATATGATGTTAGGAGAGTATAATACCGATGAAAAAACCATTATTAGCATTAACACTTGCTACTTCTGTCTTCACATTAGCTGCCTGTAACTCAGGTGATGAAGTAGTTGTATCATCAACTTATGGCGATATTACAAAAGATCAATTTTACGAAGAGATTAAAACCCTTGCTGGAAATGCATTATTAGAACAGGTTGTCATTGAACAAATTCTTGAAAATAACTACAAAGTTACAGATGAAGAAGTTGAAAAACAATTCGAATCTGTTAAAGAACAATATGGTGATTCTTTTGCATCTGTTTTAGAAGCAAACGGTTTATCTGAAAAAGCATTCAAAGATAATGTTCGTTTCTCACTTCTACAAGAAAAAGCTACAAAAGATGTTGAAGTTACAGACGAAGAAATTAAAAACTATTATGAACAAGCAAAATATGAATTAAATGGACGTCATATTTTAGTGGCTGATGAAGCAACTGCAAAAGAAGTAGTTGAAAAGCTTAAAAATGGTGGAGATTTCGCAAAATTAGCCGAAGAATATTCTCAAGATGGTTCAGCTTCTAACGGTGGCGAACTAGGTTGGTTTACTGTAGGTACAATGGTTCCTGAATTTAACGATGCAGCGTACGCATTAGAATTAAATGAAATAAGTGAACCAGTTAAATCAGAATTTGGTTACCATATTATTCAAATTACGGACAAGCGTGAAGTGAAAGATTACGGTACTTTAGAAGAGAAAAAAGATGAAATTAAAGATGCAATTGCAGCTACTAAAGGTGATTGGAATACAAAAATCGCTCAGTTAGTAAAAGACGCTAAAGTTGAAATTAAAGACGAAGACTTAAAAGCAGCTTTAGATCATTATTTAGCATCCCAAGAAGATCAAGCTAAAGAAGATACTAAAGAAGAGGCTAAAAAATAAATTTTAAAGTTAAAGCCATTTCTGACTTTAGCTACACTCTTTTTCATTTTCTAATCATTTAGAAGCAACTAGCCAGACTGTCTTGAAAACGCTTGTCAGACAGTTTACTCTGCATCGAAAGCGAAGCGGCAGGTACAACGCAGTATGAAAGCGTTTGTCAACAGTCTGAGGTGGACAGAAAGTAAGATTTCTGCCCACCTTTTTCATTTAAATTTTCTTTACAAACTCTGACTTTAATTTCATTGCTCCAAAACCATCAATTTTGCAGTCAATATTATGATCACCTTCAACTAATCGGATATTTTTTACTTTCGTTCCGATTTTTAAAGTAGATGAACTTCCCTTTACTTTTAAATCTTTAATAACTGTAACTGTATCCCCATCAGTTAATACATGTCCGTTTGCATCTTTCACGACTAGACCTTCTTCAACTAATTCCTCTCCAGACCATTCATATGCACATTCTGGGCAAACAAAAAGCTCCCCATCCTGGTATGTATATTCTGAGTTACACTTCGGGCAATTTGGTAAATTCAATTTAAATATCCTCCATTTTCCTTTTATAAAACCGCTTCTAGTATATATGAGCCTATATTACTTTTCAATTATTTATAAAAAATAGGGTCGCTAAGGTTAGCAAATAAAGTAAAAGACACCCCATATGGGATGCCTAAATCGGTTATTCAATTGTTGGCTTATAGAATGAGCGATTGTCCAACGCGAAAAGTCTCTCTGTAAATTCACCAGGTTTAGTTTTAGATAATGCCCTAGTTAACATATTCATTTTCGCGTCAATATTATCAATGTAATGCAAAATTTCTGCCTCTTGGATCATTGGCTTTTTCGGGCTTCCCCATTCCTCTTTACCATGATGAGAAAGTACAATATGTTGTAATATGATCACTTCCTCGCCTTCAATACCTAATTCTTTTGCCGCTTGACCAATTTCATCAACCATAATCGTAATATGGCCTAATAAATTCCCTTCAACTGTATATGAAGTTGCGATTGGGCCTGTTAACTCCTTTACTTTGCCTATATCATGTAATATGACTCCCGCATATATTAAGTCTCGATTTAATGTTGGATAAAGGTCACAAATTGCCTTACCAAGACGTAACATTGACACAACATGGTCAAGTAAACCAGAAGCGTAATCATGATGGTTTTTAGAAGCTGCTGGAAAAACAATTAATTCAGGCTGATACTTTTTAATTAAATATCTAGTAATTCGAGAAATATTTGGATTTTTAATTTCAAAGAAAAATTGTGTTAATTCATCATAAAGTTCCTCTTTTGGTGTCGTAGAAGAAGGTAGTAAATCATTAATTTGAATTCCTTCATCAGCCTTCGCCACTCTAATTTGCTTAATACGAAGTTGATTTTTCCCCCTGTAATCATGAATTTCTCCACCAATATGGACAATTACTTCCGGTTGGTACATTTTTTCATGCTCTTCATTCGTATCCCAAAGCTTAGCTTCAATATCCCCACTCTTATCTTGTAAGATGAGTGTCATGAAAGGTTTACCTACTGTTGTAACTCCTTTTATCGCTTGTTTAATTAATAAAAATTGATTAACTGGTTCACCCGCTTGGAGTTGTGTGATTCCTTTCATAAGCAAAAACTCCTTTATTCTTTTATTACTTTTAATTCACATTCACCATCTCTATTGTAACATGGAACACATCCTAAACGATTGAAAACATAAAGAACCCTTTAAAACTACTATTCTTTATGTTTATATCGGCTCCACATCTTTTTTCATGAATTATTCCAATATATTATGTATAATGTAAATATCTTCTATCTAAAGGGGTTGGATACTATGGAGAACTATCGTTTCACTGCATTTAAAAAAACAGGGGAAGTTTTATTTGATGAGGTGTGGACTTTTGAAAATGAAGTACTTGCAAAAGTAGAAGGACAAAGGAAAATTGAAGAATTAGCTGTAGCAGATAAAACTCATCGTCTTGTGAATTCTTCTGGGAAATTAATTTTGTTTCATGTATAAAGCTAGTTGAGATTTGAGTGATCATTTCTCAAAATAAGATGATATTGTGATAAATTAAAACGATAACTTCACAAATATAAGCGTATTATAAAAAATTACAGGCAATCCGAGTTTTGGATCGCCTGTACATTTTTTATTTTCCTTTAAACTGCTGCGTACGTTTTTCTATGAAAGCTTTAATTCCTTCTAAGTGATCTTCTGTTTTTCTCATTTTCATTTGCGCAGCGGCTTCCATTTGTAACACTTTTTGAAGCTCTGGCAGTTTTTGAGCATGTAAAATTGCTTTTGTTTCAAGTATCGCTAAGATAGGAGTTGCAAGGAATTTAGCAACAATTTGGTCTACTGTAGCCTCTGTCTCTCCTTCTCCAACGATGTGATCAATTAACCCTAACTCTAATGCTTCTTTTGGTTCCATAATGTTTCCTTGCCAAATTAATTGCTTCGCTTTAGCTACACCTACCCGTTCTTTCATAAAGAAATGTCCGCCACCATCTGGGACAAGGCCTATTCCGATAAAATTCATTGCCAGCTTACTTTTTTCCTCTGCTACAATTACATCGCATCCCAGTGCCATGCTAAAGCCTAACCCAGCAGCAGCACCTTGTATTTGAGCAACTGTCACCATTGGAAGTTGATACAAAGCTAGTACCATTCGAGTGATGTAGCCCATAATAATTTCAAAGTCTACTGGATCGCCTGATGTTAACATCATCTTGATATCTCCACCAGCTGAAAACATTTTTCCATCGCCCTTAATTACTAAAATTTGAACTTCAGGATTATCCTTTAAAAACTCGAAACAATCCGCCAATTCTTGCATCATTAATAAATTCATTGCATTCGCAACTTTTGGTCTGTTAAACGTTAATGTTGCACGTCTATCAGCAATTTCTACTTTTATCGTTTCATATGCCACAAACCCCAACCCCCAATATATTAATGAATCTTCATTCAGTAACTATATTCAATCTTATATTACATTTTTCCTTTATTTACTTAAATATTTCCCAACTTGCCTACCTGTAAACAAGCAACCTCCAACAAAAGTACCTTCCAATGATCGATATCCGTGAACACCTCCACCGCCAAATCCACTCACTTCCCCAGCTGCAAAGAGTCCTTGAATAGGCTCCTCAGCTTCATTTAGCACTTGTCCATTTAAGTTCGTCTGCAATCCACCTAAAGTTTTTCTTGTTAACAGATTAAGTCTTACAGCAATTAACGGTCCATTTTGTGGATCAAGCTGAATTCTCCCATTTATTAAAATTAGGATACGAATAAAGATACATTTCTTGTTTTCACTTCCATTTCCCTTTAAATATTTGCTTTATTTTTACGATCAACAATATAAGGGATTATTCGCTTTATATATTAAAAAGATTAAACGATCTTAAACATTTTTCTAACAAGTTCTTTTAGTATAATCGCATTAATATTCAGATTTCTCGTGAGCTTTTCAGCTTTTTATAATCAATTTGAAATAATTGGAACAAATCAACATACACGAACTTTATATATTAAAACATTATATAATGTTCGTTTTTAAAACATTTATTTAAGCGTTTTCATATGTAATATCAATTTTTTTCTGAAAATCTGTTGACAAAACTGAACAATAGGGATTATGATGTTAACAATTAAATCAACGAAAAAATATTATGACGGAGACATGCTCTTTCGTTTGAAATCCAAAGAGAGCTGATGGTTGGTGTAAATCAGCGTTTTCTACGGCAGTAGTTCCACTCCCGAATTGATTGGCGGAAAATTTATAGTATGCCATATCCGTGTCATGCACGTTACGCATTTGCTTTCGAGGTTGTACGATAATCTATTAGAGTTTCTACAACGAAAAAGGGTGGTACCGCGTAAGTAATGTTTAGTTAGCCTTTCGCCCCTTACATATATTTGTAGGGTGTGAAAGGCTTTTTATATTTATTGCCCTTCACTAAATACCTACTAGTATTTTTGGACAATAAATTATCAAAATTATTTGGAAAAACTAATTTTAAAGGAGAGTTTTAATAATGGTAACAAAAACTGCAACTGCAACTAATGTAATTAATGTATTTATCGCTGACCCACTAAGTGAAGATGGTATTTTCCCATTACGTCAGGAAACTGATTTAAACTTAAATGTCATTATTGATACAGGTCTTACAGCTGAACAATTAATAGCAAAAATTGAAGACGTACATGTTTTACTTGTTCGTAGCCAAACAAAGGTTACTCGTGAAATTATTCAAGCAGCGAAAAACTTAAAATTAATCGGCCGTGCAGGGGTTGGTGTTGATAATATCGACTTAGCTGCTGCTACTGAACATGGAATTATCGTAGTTAACGCACCAGATGGTAATACAAACTCTGCTGCTGAGCATACGATTGCAATGATGACTTCACTTGCTCGTCATATCCCACAAGCTTATAACTCTTTAAAAAATGGCAAATGGGATCGTAAATCTTATGTCGGTGTTGAGCTAAAAAATAAAACTTTAGGTGTTGTTGGTTTCGGCCGTATCGGTGCTGAAGTTGCTTACCGCGCTAAAGGTCAACGTATGGAAGTAATGGCTTATGACCCATTCTTAACTGAAGAACGTGCGAAAGAACTTGGTGTAAAAAAATCAACAGTTGAAGAAATTTGCCAAACTGCTGATTTCATTACAGTGCATACGCCATTATTACCTGAAACACGCAACTTAATTAATAAAGAAAAATTCGCCATGATGAAAACGGGTGTTCGCATTATAAACTGTGCTCGTGGTGGTATTATTAACGAAGACGATTTATATGATGCAATTGTTGAAGGTAAAGTTGCTGGGGCTGCACTAGACGTATTCGTTGAAGAGCCTGCAACAGATCACAAATTATTAACGTTGCCACAAGTAATTGCTACACCACACTTAGGTGCATCAACTATTGAAGCACAAGAATCAGTAGCAGTTGACGTTTCTAACGACATTATTAAGTTCTACAAAACTGGAACTGTAACAAATCCGGTTAACATGCCTTCTATTCCAAAAGAATTGCTTGCACAAGTAGAGCCTTTCTTTGAATTAGCAGAAAAATTAGGTGCATTCCTATCTCAAGTTACAGCAGGTCCAGTTAAAGAAATTAATATTTCTTACGCTGGTGAAGTTGCAAACTATGATGTTCGTCCTTTAACAGCTAACACATTAAAAGGCATCTTAAAGAAAAATCACGGGGAGAATGTCAACGATGTAAATGCACGCTACTTATCAGAACGCATCGGAATTAAAATTAACGAGCATAAAACAACTACTGCTAAAGGTTTTACAAACTTAGTTACTGTTGAAGTTAAAACAGAAAATGAAGTACATTCAGTAGCAGGTACTTTACTAAACGGTTTAGGCGCTCGTATCGTGAAAGTTGAAAACTATGTAGTAGATGTGATTCCACAAGGTCACTTACTATACATTAAAAACACTGACAAACCAGGTGCTATCGGTCGCGTTGCTACAAAACTTGCTGAAAAAGAAATTAATATTGCAACAATGCAAGTAGGTCGTGATCAAGTTGGTGGTACAGCTATTATGATGTTAACGATCGATAATGATGTAACTGCTGAAGACCTAGCTTATGTAGCACAACTTGAAAATATTGATGAAGTAAAAGCAATTACACTATAAATTTAAATATTAAAAAGCTGTCCTTGAAGTATGTACTTTATGCTTCTAGGACAGCTTTTTTTCGATAATGAACGACCTTATAACTTTAGATACTAATAATATTTACGATTGCCAACTTAGCCTTTTGTCTCAAAGTAGCTGTCCCAAATTGTTTTTACGAACGGCTTCCTTTTTATTTTACAACTGTATATTTGACTGGAATGAATACATAAATTTCTAACTTAGTGCAAAATAAATGAAAGAATGTAAAGAGAAATAAAAGGGGAAACCAAATTGTTTAAAAATCTATTTAAAGATCAGCAAGAGAACGAGCAACAACAAGAAAAGCCCTTAACAGAGCATGATTTACTTAAGAAAAAAAAGATTGATTCTAATTTAGAAAATACAATTGAAATATTTAAAACTTTATATTCAATACCTACAAATAGTGATGTAAAGATTCGTAACCTTTTAATTGGTGGTTTAAATAAAAAAGCATGCATTATTTATATTAGTTCTATTTCAGATTCGAAAATTGTAGAGAATCAAGTAATAGAAACTTTACTTACAAATGTTGACACTTCTAAAAATATTGAAGACATTGTCTCTGCTCAATCAATCCAGTCTTTTGAAATAGTTCAAGATGTGTTGTTAGAAATCATTAAGGGAAATGCAGCACTTTTCGTAGACGGTGATTCGAAAGCTTATATTATTGGAACAAGTAACTTTCAAGGAAGAGCCATTGAAAAGACTGAAAATGAGGTAGCATTAAAAGGGCCAAAAGAAGCCTTCAACGAAAAAGGAAGTACAAATATTTCATTAATTAGAAAAAAAATTAAGAACGAAAACCTTATTGTTGAAGTTACACCAATCTCTAAAAGATCACAAAATGAGTTATATATTGTTTATATGAAAGATTTAGTAAATGTTCAATTGCTTAACTCAATTAAAGCAAAGCTAAATTCCCTCGATGTTGATTCTGTTCAAAATCTTTCAAGTTTGGAACAGTATCTTGATGAACATAGTAAATCCATTTTGCCAACAATTTTGTATACAGAAAGACCTGATCGAGCAGCCTCCTATATAGAAGATGGTTTCATCGTATTATTAATGGAAAATTCCCCAGCTTCTTTAATATTGCCTGCTACTTTTTGGTCTTTTTTCCATACTTCAGAGAATTACTATTTAAAGTTTATATATGCAAATTTTATTAGATCTTTACGTTTACTTGCCTTATTAATTACTTTATTTATCTCTGCTACTTATATTGCAATTACTAATTACCATGTAGAAATGTTACCAACAGATTTGCTTTTGGCGATATCAGCTACCCGAGAAATTGTACCTTTTCCAACTGTTGTTGAAATTTTATTAATGGAAATTGCTTTTGAGCTTATACGAGAAGCTGGATTACGTGTACCTAGTCCAATCGGTCCTACCATTGGAATAGTAGGAGCGTTAATTTTAGGACAAGCTGCTGTACAAGCCAATATCGTAAGTCCTCTTGTTGTCATTATCGTTGCTCTTGGAGGCTTATCCTCCTTTGCAATTGGAGACATTAGCATGAATTTCGCAATACGTTTATTAAGATTTCTTTTCATATGCTCTGCATCTTTATTTGGCTTTTATGGCATGACTGCAGTATTTACAGTTTTATTATTATATATAGTTTCTATTAAGTCCTTTGGCGTTCCATATATGGCTCCAATGGCTCCAAAATATATTTCTTCGAAGGATACCATTTTCCGAAAAATGATACAGAATCAATTATTTAGACCTGGCTATTTAAAACCGAAGGATATAAAAAAAGCAGGCGATGAACAATGAACAAAACTAAGGGCAATATTGGAACTAAAGAATTTTTCGCCGTTATTGTTCTTACTATTGGTACAAAATTAGAGGATGATACACCAAGTATTTTATATACTAGCATGGAAAATGCTGCTTGGATGGCACCAATCATTATCGGAGTTTTATCGATCTTACCAATTTTTCTGCTAACAAAAATTATTTCGCAGTACCCAGATAAAAATTTAATCGAAATTATCCTTCACTTGTTTGGAAAATACTTCGGATATTTCGTACTTTTCACTTTGTGGCTCATACAAACATACGCCTTAGTTATCGATTCAGCAATTTATAGTGATATTATCGGATCGCTGTATTTTAGTACAACTCCAAACCTAATTATTTATACTCTTTTAATCGCTGTAGCTGCGTATGGAGCTAAAAAGGGAATCGAACATATTGCCTCATTTGCTTGGATTGTCATTACAGCTATAAAGATTTCTGCATTCGCTGCTTTATTAATGATATTCCTTCAAGGCGATATTAGTTTTATTTTCCCTATTCTTGGACCAGGTGTATGGGAAATTGCTAAGGAAAGTACCACTTTTGCTTCAATTTTTGGAGATTTTCTTTTTTTAAGCTTTATTGCTTTCCACTTAAAAAGTACGAAAGTCTTTAAAAAAGGCGTATGGATGGCTCTATTATTTGTTACCTTTGAACTCACCTTTGCTCTTATCGGGTATGTTTTGCTTTTTGATTATAATGCAGTTGAAATGCTAAATTTCCCATTTCATGAGGCGATTCGATATATTGAGTTTGGCTTTTTAACAAACGTTGAGTCACTTTTCTTCCCTTTTTGGTTACTATCTACTTTTACACGATTTGCATTTTATTTTTATATTAGCTCATTACTTTTTGGGACTCTATTTAAAATTCGTCAATATGAATATGTCATTCCTACTTTAGCGATTTTAATTGTCCTTTTAGGTTCGATTCCAGAGACACCAACTTTTTCAATTTTTTCTTTAAGGAAAACATTCCTACATTTCGCAGCTCCTATATTTTTATTTTTGCCTGCCCTATTATGGATTATGGCAAAACTGAAAGGGGATGTTAAACGTGAAAAAACAAAAACCTCTCAGTAAGATTTATTATTTATTATTTCTTTTACTAATCCTTACTGGTTGTTGGGATCAAACAAAGATTGATGAAAGAGCGTATGTCATTGCTATTGGTTTAGATAAAGGTGAAAAAGAAAATGAAATAAAAATTACTTATTTAATTACAAATCCAGAACTTTCAAAGCAAGAAGGAAGTGCATCTGGTGAACCGCCAACAGAAATTATTTCCTTTCAAACAAATGATTTAATTTCTGCCAAAGATATGGCAAATACTGTTGTTGCAAAAGAAATTACTTATACTCAATTAACCGCCTTTATCGTTTCCGAAGAATTGGCAAAAGATAAGGATTTAATAAGATGGATGTATGATGCAACTAAGGATCGAGACATTAAACGAAGCACTCATTTAATTGTAACAAAAGAAAATGTAAGTGAATTCATACAAGAAAACAATCCTAAATTAGAGACGAGAATTCATAAATACTTTGAATTAATGCTAGATGATGGAATTAAGAAAGGGTTTATACCTGATTCAAAGCTTTATGGCTATTTTAGAGTTACAGAAGCAGATGCAGACCTTTATTTAGTCATTTATGGAACAGCTAAAATAAGCGAATCAAACGAAAATAAAAGTGATGAAGAACAATTTTTTGCTGGGCAGCTTTCAACGGAAGGAAAAACAAACAATACTCAATTTGGAGGTTCTGCTGTTTTTAAAGAAGGGAAAATGATTGGAAAACTTACGAATGAAGAGACACTCCTTTCCGTCATATTAAATGAAACATTAAATGCCGAGGAGATGTTAACAACATATCCTGATCCATTTAACGAAAAATTCCATATCGCAACACGTATTATGAAAAAAAGCAAAAATAAAGTAAAGATGGATTTAAAAAGTGCAACACCAACTATCGATGTAACTGTTCCACTCTATATCGAGATATTATCTGACCATAGTATGGTGAACTATGCGAAAAATAAAGAAAAAAGAGAGCAGTTAAAAAAATATTTAGACGATCATATAACGAACAAACTTAATGATCTTGTAAAGAAAACACAAGAGGAACTAAAAGGTGAGCCATTTGGTTGGTCACTAATAGCTAGAAAACAGTTTTTAACAATCTCACAATATGAAAACTTTGATTGGATGAAAACATATCCCAATATGAAAGTAAATATTTCTGTAGATATTAGATTTGGTCAGTTTGGTCGACAAAGTGAATTACCTGATTTACAAGATGTGAGGGATTAAATTGAATACTTTTATTTGGATAGTTATTATCACTATGTTAATTTATACAATCGGATTTTCGATTACCCTCTGGAAAGAGAAAAATAAAGTTGGTTCTATTGCAATGTTTATTTTGGCTATCCTTATTGTAATTTTACCTTTTTTCTCAGTACTTCGAGCGACTTAAAAAGTAAATGAAACAAAACAGCGAAATGACCTTCATCTTATCATTTCGCTGTTTATTTTATAATGTTTTTAAAAGCTCCATAAATTGTGTTAACGAGTTTACTTCATAAGTTGGTGTAACTTTTGATTCATTCACATTTCCTTCTCGGTTAATCCAAACGTTTTTCATATTAACTCGAGATGAACCTAAAATATCTGTATTTAAGTTATCCCCGACCATAATTCCTTCACTAGCATTAATACCGGCTCTATCCATCATATATTCAAATAAAGACGCATCTGGTTTGCCTTTACCAAAGTCACCAGAAATAATAATATGATCAAAATACGGCACAATTTCAGGAGTAATTTTTAATTTTAAATTTTGTAAACTTGGAGCACCGTTTGTTAATAATACTAGTTTATAATTCCCTTTTAATTCATCAAGTACTTGGTAAGTATCCTCATAAACAAAAGGTGATTTTTTACGTTCTTCAACAAAACGTTCCCCTAACTCGGCACCAAAATCCATATCCTCTATACCTAATGCCTTTAAACCATTTGTCCAAGAATCTTTACGATAAGTTGGTACAATTTCCTTCATTTTTTGAAATGAATCAGTTGGATCATCAAATGTTCCCCATAGTCCCTCAAAAGGATTGATTCCAATTAAAACTGTATAATCATATGTTTCATAGGATTCATAAAGACTGCGCGCCTCTTTTCTAACTGATTCCTCTAACTTAACAGGGTCTACATCATATTTTAAAGCTGCAAATTCACATGTTTTTTCAAATGCTGTTTTTATACTTTTCTTATCCCATAGTAATGTATCATCTAAATCAAATATAATGGTATTAATTGACATTTTCAATCTCCTATGTATATGTTATATATAATTATCACTCTATTTATTTTACCATATTTTCAGAATTGTTAAGTTAAAGGTTTAAATTTCATCTTAATGAAACTAATAATTTTGTACAAAATATTAACGTAAAAAAATAGTCATACCATCCATAGTTTTTAGCATAAGTTCTTTTGTGCTAATTATACTTAATGAAGGAGAGAATTACATGTTAAAAAAGTTTGCTTCAGATGCACTGGGACTTTCGGATATTGGAAAAGTAATTGAACCACAAGACTATGATAAGACTGAATCTGATGATTACGTTTTACACGAAAAGGGAGAAAAGATTTACTTTTTAATAAAAACAAAAGCAGACGAATATTGTTTTACAAACCTTGCACTGATTCACGTTGATGGAGATTCTGCTGTCAGCAAAAAACGTACATTAAAGCGTTATGATTATAAATACAATACAATCCGTAACGTTTCATTAGAAACTGCCGGAACAATCGATCTTGATGTAGAAATAAAATTTACAATTGGTGAAACATTATTTAGTATTGATATTAATAAAAATTATGCAGAAAAAATTAAAGATTTATATAAAAGTTTAATTACAATTGAACGTACAATGCGAGAAAATGAAAAAAATAGAAATTATTCTTTAGATAGTCTTGAATATGCTACAAGAAGTCTTGCTGCTTCAAGTCATGGACAAACTCCACCTGCAGATTCGTTTAAATCAATTGTAGAGTTTACTAGTACTTGGTTAAAAGAAAATAGTAAAACATACACTACTGAAGATTTTGGTGACGTTTTTGACCTTTTTATTAAAAACTAAACATCGTTAATGATATGTCTCAAAGATTTACAATGAAATCTTTTGAGACATTTTCTTTTATTAAATGAACTTCTGGATTTTTTTACCTAATATTAAAAAAACAAAAAGCCTATAATAATAATAAAAAAATTGCCAACACTATTACTGACATACTATTAATGGAGGTAATCATGAAAATTAAAGCTGCTATTACTCATGGACAAGGTGAACCATTTAAAATTGAAGAAGTTGATTTAGCAGATCCAAAATCAAATGAAGTGTTAGTGAAAATCGTTGCATCCGGTGTTTGTCACACTGATGCCGTTGCACGTGATGCTGCAATTGCACCACTTCCGGCAGTTCTAGGTCATGAAGGAGCAGGTATTGTTGAACGTGTTGGTGAAAGTGTAACAACATTACAACCTGGCGATCATGTCGTATTATCCTTTGCACATTGCGGACATTGTGAAAATTGTTTAACTGGTCACCCTACTGTATGTGAAACATTTAACGACTTAAACTTTGGAGGAATAAATGACGATCATACCCATCGTTTAAGTCAAAATGGAAAAGAACTATCAACATTTTTTGGGCAATCTTCTTTCGGTACTTATGCTGTTGCCCATGAGCGAAATGTTGTGAAGGTAGATAAAGAGGTTGACTTAGCGCTACTTGGACCATTAGGATGTGGCATTCAAACAGGTGCAGGAACAGTATTGAATAGAATTCATCCTGAATTTGGTTCAACCATTGCAATTTACGGAGCAGGTGCAGTTGGATTAAGTGCTGTAATGGCTGCGGCTATTGTAGGGTGTAAAACAATAATTGCAGTTGACGTTCATGATAGTCGTTTAGAGTTAGCTAAAGAGCTAGGTGCAACTCATACATTAAATGGCTCCAAAGTTGATGTAGTAAAAGAGATTAAGTCAATTACAAATGGCGGTACAAATTATGCAGTTGATACAACAGGTGTACCTCCAGTAGTTCGCCAATGTTTACAAGCATTGCGCCCTCTTGGAACCGCTGCAATAGTTGGCGTAACACCAGAAATGACGATAGATGTTCATAATGAAATAATGGCAGAAGGAAAAACTATGATGGGCGTAATTGAAGGTGATGCAGTACCACGGGTATTCATCCCTCAAATTGTAGAATATTATAAGGCAGGTAAATTCCCCTTTGATAAACTAGTAAAATACTTTGATTTCGATCAAATTAATGAAGCATTTGAAGCTTCAAAAAATGGTTCTGTAATTAAACCAATTCTAAAACTTTCATAGTAATAATTAAAGTCGATTAATCACTGAATCGTGAAATAATCGACTTTTATTATTATTCTTTATTTTTTAATTTCTCAATTAAATTCTTCATACTAACTTTTTTATCCAAAGTAACATCTTCTAATAATTTAAACTCGTATCGTTCTCCGTTATCAAAGATTTGAACAATATCACCTTCTTCTATTTGTATATCGATATCAGAACGATGAATAAGGAGTTGATCTGTTTCTTCTGGCTGTTTTAAAAAGATAGCATAGTCACCTTCAAAGCGATCTAATGTGTAATTATTGAAGTTCACTTACAATTTCCCCTTTCGGATTTATGAGCTGTGCATGGTCGCCATCATTTAACCATACTTGGCGACCTGTCCATTTTATATAGTCCTTCCCTTCCTTTGCTTCGTTACCGCTCGTAATATAAATTGTATTACCAGCTGCTAATTGGATGTTAGGAAAAGTAAAAAGTTGATTCCCTTCCACTGAAAGAAGCTGCCAGCCGGACAAATTAACTTCTTCTTTCCCCTTATTCTTTATAGCAACAATTTCACCTTGTAAATCTAAACTGTCAATAATAACCTCACTGCTCGTTGATGAATTATTATTCCTTTTAATTGACGGGGTAATTGAACTCGTTGCACCAATCCCAGTCCATTCATCTGCTAACACCTCATACTGCCTGCCATCTGTTTCTACAATAATAGTTCCTGACTCAGCTGTACCGTAAATTTTACTTCCAACTTGTTGTAAGTTTTGAATGACTTCATAATGGGGATGTCCGTAAGAATTATCCTGTCCATAACTTAAAATCGTTACTTCTGGTTTAACTTCTTTAATAAATGGTAAGAAACTACTTGTGTTGGAGCCATGGTGACCTGCTTTTAAAATCGTTGCACTCATATTAAAATTATCCACCATCTCTTTTTCCAATTCAACGCCTGCATCTCCGGTTAATAAAAATGAAATATTATCATAGACCACTTTTAATACAATGGAAGCATCATTATTATCCTTAGCATTTTCATTAGCACTTAATACCGAAATTTGAAGCTTCTCATCAAGTAAAAGCTCATCATTTATTTCGGCTACATCAAAGGAAATATTTTTAGACTGGACAAGTTTTAACATTTCTTCATAAGTTGCGGATGTGTGAACTTTTCCAGAGTCTATAAAGTTATTTATTTCGATGGAATTTAATATTGAAATTAGACCACCAATATGATCTGCATCCGGATGGGTAGCTACAACATAATCTAATTTATTAATCTTTAGACTGCTTAAATAAGCAACAACATCCTGCCCTGCACTTCTCGTTCCCCCATCGACTAGCATATAGTGATGGTTTGGTGACTCTATTAAAATCGAATCTCCTTGTCCAACATCAATAAAGTGCACTCGTAATAAATCTTTTTTACTTGAGATAGGTTCAGTAGCCTCTGTTTCCGTTGTTTTTGTTCGATTATTTATTTCGTCATTATTAGATATAGTATTCTGGTTACTTGAACAACCTACTAAAAATAAAATACACCCAATTACGAATAAAATTTTGCGCATTATACTTATTCCCTCTCTTTTAGCTATGTACATTAAGATTTAGTATGTAACATTAATTCTCCTAGGAAGATTTAATTACAAAGTTCATTATTACTTTTTTGAAGCTATAGATAAAGAGGCTTCTCAAAAGTTTAGTCAACTAATGATTGAAAGCCTCTTTTAAAATGCTTTATTAAATTACATGTTATTAGTTATAAGCAATGGTTTATATAAAACCATTAGTGAATATTGCTTCTAATAGTGGTACATATTGCTTTTTTGAAGTTTGATATTGTTCTATAATTTTATCGCTACTCTTTTCAATCATGTCCACTCGCTCTAATAATTCTTTCGTTAATTGTTGTGAATCCGTGGAAACAACTAACTGTTGAAAACCAAGTGAGGCTGCATTATCAAATACTTTAAAACGATACCCTAAAGCGATCGCTGGAACATTGGCAGTTAATGATAAGTAATTAGCATGCAGTTTAAAGTTAATGGTAGCTTTACATCTTGATAACTTTTCCATTAATTCATGCTCTTTATTAAGATTTTTATCAAGAATCACATTTTCTGTATCATTTATTTTTTCGTATAATCTTTCACAATGAGGTATGTCATTACCCCATACAGTATATATCATAATTTTGTATCCAGACTGGATTAATTTCTTAGCTGTTTCAACTAACTGTTCTTCAACTAACTTTTCATTTCCACCGTATAAACGATTAAAAGTAGTTCCCCAATTGATGCCAATTATTTTTTCTTTCTCATTCAGCCTGTTTGAACTCGATCCGTGCAACAATAAACCAGGATCCCCAATTATTTCGACCTTTTTGGCTTTTTCACTTCCAATCATAATTTCAATCGCCTTCTTAGTTAATGGTCCTCTAACCCCTACAAACAGTTCCCGGTCAATTACTTCATCTAGTACTTCAATATCCTTTTGTTTGAATTTTTGCTCTAAGGATAATAATTTATCATTTATTAATAAATCTAAATTTTGCTTCTCAATCCAATCTAAGCCTGATCCCCATATAATGACTGACTTATCCTTATGCAGAGCCTCTTGCAAAATTTGAAGATACCCCGGTAACAATAAGGAACCTCCCCCTAATTTATTGGCAATGAGAATAAAGAAGTGTCTCAAATAGAAATTTTCGATGACCTTTTATTACTTTATATGTGTAGAATATAATTCATTTAACATTTGGATTTTCTTTTCAATTGCCTCTTCAAAGGTCATAATATAAGCTGCCGGGTCCTTTGGATTATGAAATTGTGTAATTTTACCTGTATCAGGATTTACAAATTTCGTTGAGGCTCCACAACCAATTCCTAATATTGTTTGCACTTCTTCCATAATGACAATATTATAAATACTTTCTTCTCCTGGCTTACAATACCCAACGTTTTCTAAGTTGCCTAATATATTTTTTTGACGGTATAAGTAATAAGGAACGTATCCATTATTCGCTGTCCAATTACTCGCCATTTCCATCATTTTTGTAACAGTATTACGATCAGCAACTTTATATTTATCTTTATTATGAGTCATTTCAGATGCACGTTTAAAAGATAGTGTATGAACAGTTAAAGATTCTGGCTGCATTTTTTCCGTTTCTTCTAATGAATGCTGGAATTCTTCAATGCCTTCGTTTGGCAGTCCAATAATTAAATCCATATTAATATTGTTCATACCAGAATTCCTTGAAAGCCAAAACTTATCAATTGTTTCTTGCACTGTGTGATGGCGGCCGATTGCTTTCAATGTTTCGTCTGTATAAGATTGCGGATTAACTGAAATACGATCGATTCCCCATTTTTTAAGCACTTCAATTTTTTCAGGTGTAATCGTATCAGGACGGCCTGCTTCTACTGTTATTTCACGAATTTTCTCTGGATTTGGGAAAGATTCAAACATTGTTTTATATAAAGCATCCATTTCATCCGCTTCAATAGAAGTAGGCGTACCACCACCCCAATAAACAGATGTTATATTCATATTGTTTTCCTTTAACCATTTTCCCATTGCGCGGATTTCAATATGCAAACCATCAATAAATGATTCAACACGCCCTGCTTTACGATTACTTGCAATAGCATAAGCTGGGAAAGTACAATAAGCACATTTTGTTGGGCAAAATGGAACACCGATATAGACAGAAAGTTCTTTACCAATCTCATCTAAATCAGGAATAGTAATTAATTGACGTTCAACAATTTCACGCATTAAGGCAATTTTAGAATCAGAAATACGGAAGTCTTTCTTTAAAATTGCAAAAATTTCATCGTCACTTAAACCTTCTTTACGATATTTATGATAAAGCTTCGTTGGACGTACACCCGTTAAAATTCCCCATTGCTGAGTCATGCCCGTGTATTGCTCAAGGACATCGAGCATTACATGAGAAAGGGCTCTTTTCATCCGAATCGCTTGTTCTTTTTCCGTTCCTTCTGTTTCATAGTTAATCGAATAAGTACTCGTATATGTTTGACCTTCAGCAACTAGTTCACTTGCTGTATGGATTGTAAAATCTTTATCTATAGCATGTTGAAAACGAAAAGAAAGTTCAGCATCATCTGCAGTTATAACAATCTTCGAGTCTTCAAAAAATAAATTTGCAATATGATTTAACACACGATTCCAATCTTCTTTAAACAGTTCGTTTACTTCAATCTTTTTCATGATTAAACTCTCTTTCTTCAAAAATCTATTTTGTTAAATTTCAAACGTTAATTATATCATCTCATCTTAATTTAACAAATGTCTTAGCTTATCGCGCGCGAGGTAATTTTAACGTATTTTTTTCCAAAGTTTGAATTTTTTCCGCCACTTTAAGAAATATTTCCGTTACTTTAAGTAATATTTCCGTCACTTCGAGCAATTTTTCCGCCAGTTGGGCACTTTTTTCCGCCACTTTACTATTTATTCTACACTTCCACTATTTTATTTAATTAATATAAAAAAACCACACAATAAAATGTGTGGTTACTGGAATTATAATCCATCATACAAAGATTGAATCGGTTTTACTAAAATACGGTTTACTTCTTCGATTACTTTGCTTAAAGCCATTTCAGCTTCTAGCATTGTTAAAATTTTTGGGCTTTGTTGGGCTAGTTGAGCAGCTTTTTGAGCGTAAACTAACTCGTCTTCTTGTAATTGTTCGCCAGCCATTTGTTTTTGCTGTAACTTCATTTGAATATCGCGAAAGTTTGTAAATAAATTTTTTGCCTCTTCATCAGCTCGTACTGCTTCAACAGTTTCCTTTAATATTTTAAACTCGTCTGTTTTACGTAACGTCGCTTCTAATTTGTTAATGTCATCATAAATGTTAATCAATTCATTACCTACTCTCATATTTTTAATTTAATACATACACAATTAAACCTTGAATAATTCCAATCAATCCACCTAGAACAGCACCTAAAATCGTGATCATGTTCAACTCTTTATTTGCAATATTAATCACAAGCTCTTCCAACTTTTCTAATGGGAATGAATCAACTTGTTCTCTTACAACTTCTTGTAAGTTTAAACGATTTAACACATCTTCAAGTCTATTTTCAGCTTCTACAAACCCTTTATCAACAAGTTTTGGCAATAGAATTGAATTAACATACTCATTACCATCTTTCCAATAATGGTTAATTGGTTCGTTTAATCTGTCATGGATGGCAAGTTCTTTTTTCGCGTATGATTGAATATTTTTTAAAATTGGTTCAAAATCAACTTCTGTTAAATAGTTCATAACAGGTTGCTGTTTAATTTTATCCCATTCTTGAGACAAAATGCTAATTAATAAATTTTTTGTACCTGGTGCATTTAATAAATTAATAAGTTCACGTTGAATTTTGCTAACAATAGATGTGGAATCGCCAAGGAACATTTGAATCATACCACCAAATGATCCTTTTGATTCTAAGAAGTCATCCATCATATTTTTTATCGTCATTTCACCTTTAGATGAAGTGAAATAATCTTTTCCTTTTTCTAATATATAGGACACTGCTTCAGGAATTTTTTTCACAACCATTTGTTCAATGTTGCTAGGTATTAGTTCTTCAATCGTTTTCGTAGATAATGTATTCTTCATATTTAAAAATTGCTCTTCAATTACTTTATCTACTTTGTTTTCGATTGTTTGTGGTAGATGCCCTAGTCCCGCTAGCTTTAACCAATCTAAAATCGTTTTTTCATTTGTAAAAATTGTTTTTTCAATTTTTTGTTGTGCAAAAGTTAATACTGAACCTCGAATTTCTTGAGAAAATAATTTTTTCCGAAATACTTCAGGAGTTAATAAATAATTTGTAACTGTAACCCCTAATTGTTTAGCTAATTCCCCACGTCGTTTAGGGATTAAACCAGGTGTAAATGGTAGTCGCCAATTTTTAAGATAAATCGCTTTATACGGTCGAAATAACATTTTAATGGCTAAGTAGTTTGTAAATCCACCTATTGCAGCACCGACGATTGCCATGAATAGTATAGTAATAATTGCGTTTTCCATTTAAATCCTCTCATTTCTTTCAAACTCAATCACAATTATAGCAAAGGTATATAGTCTAAAGATAATGTTAGCCTTTCTTCCTAATTTTTAGTACGATAAATCGTAACTATACTGTTGCAAGGGGGATTTAAATGATACAGCATTTTAATTTCAAACCGTTATACGAAAATGCACAATTGCCTGGATGGCTTATATCATTCTATTACAAACAGCAATATTATAAAGGGGAATATAAAAAAGATGGTACGATTAAATGGTTAGGCTTTACACCAATGACAGAAGAGGTGGAAACAATTGAGAAAATGGTCCACGAACTAATGCTTTTTCATGTATATGACTGATCAAAAAACAAATTATAAGTATTCATACTCTCGTGTTTATTAATAATACAGTAAGTAGTGCACTATATTAAAAGCACGCAGCCTTCTTAGCTAAGAAATATATTACAAGATTTAGCTTGGCTGTGATAGGGCTTATACAATAGAGACATCTTTACAGCTTGTATGACGATTGTTTTTCTATAAGACTTCGCAAAAATATTAAACCAACAAAAAAAGATACAAGCAAAATACTTGTATCCTCATGCTTAACTTATGCGCGTTTAAACAAAATGAAAGAAAATATTCGTAGGATTAGGTCGTGATTTTAAATGCTGGCGGCTTTTTTATCATAACCCTTACCTTAATTCTCTTACATTTTTTGTTATCTACTCCACAATATCATAACTTTATTGAATGTCAATAATTTTTAGAAAACGATCACTCTATTCCATTATTCAATCAAATCTATTCGATATTAAATCGAAGAATTTATTAATCTTATACATTATAAAATAATCAAAATTTTCTTTTTTACAACGTATTCACAATTTGTATTTTTGACTAAAATATTTTATCATTGTAGTATTAAATTATTTTTTTATTATAGGAGGTGTACTCTTTGTTCGCTCCCCTCATTCGGGCCGGGAACAAAGAATGTATTTGGACGTAGACATAGTAGAGTTAACCATTAAGTTGGCAGCGTTTATATTATTAATTGCTGCTACGGCATTTTTCGTTGCAACTGAGTTTGCAATTGTAAAAGTAAGAACAACTCGCATTGATCAGCTAGTTGCGGAAGGCAATAAAAAAGCGATGAAAGCAAAAAAAGTTATCTCAAATTTAGATGAGTACTTATCAGCTTGTCAGTTAGGGATTACAATTACTGCCCTTGGTTTAGGGTGGCTTGGTGAACCTACTTTTGAAATGATTTTACATCCTTTATTTCACATGATGAATATTGAAGCTGGTTTAGCTTCATTCCTTTCATTTATTATTGCTTTCATGGTTGTTACGTATTTACACGTTGTCGTAGGAGAATTAACTCCAAAAACGTTTGCCATCGAAAAATCAGAAGAACTTACTTTACAACTTTCAGGACCATTACTGTTGTTCCATAATATTATGTATCCTTTTATCCGTGCATTAAATGGTTCAGCACGTGCATTATCCGGTTTATTCGGTTATAAAATGGCTTCTGAATCTGAAGTAGCTCACTCTGAAGAAGAACTTCGCATGATTTTAGCAGATAGCTATAAAGGTGGCGAAATTAACCACTCTGAATACGAATACGTTAATAGTATTTTCGAATTCTCTGATCGTACTGCGAAGGAAATTATGGTACCTCGAACTGAGATTGTTAGTATTGAGAAAGATTTAACAGTTAAAGAAGTATTTGATGTAATGGGTGTTGAACAATATACTCGTTACCCAGTTACAGACGGTGATAAAGACCATGTAATTGGGCTAGTGAACTTAAAACATTTATTAACTGCGTTTATTAAAAATCCCGCCAATGGTGATAAACCAGTTATTGACTATATGCAACCAATTATTCGTATTTTCGAAACAGTACCAATTAGTGATTTATTACTTAAAATCCAACAAGAACGTATCCATATGGCAATTTTAATGGATGAATATGGTGGTACATCAGGTTTAGTCACAATAGAAGATATCATCGAAGAAATTGTTGGTGATATACAAGATGAATTTGATGAAGACGAAATACCTGAAGTTCAAGAAATTAGTAATGGACACTATATTTTAGATGCAAAAATGTTACTTGAAGAAGTTAACGATATGTTAGGAATAAATATTGAAGACGACGATATCGATACAATAGGTGGATGGTTCTTAACCCAACGCTTTGATGCAGTTGAAGGTGACAGCTTTGATTTTGAAGGCTATGAATTCAAAATTAAAGAATTAGAAGGACATCATATTCTATATATCGAGGTAACTAAATTACCTGAACCAGAAAATGAAATAGAAGAAAATCAAGAACAAAAAGAAGATTAAACATAAATAAACGACTTTCCAAACATTGGAAAGTCGTTTTATCATGTTCTAAAGTTTTGTAGGGAGGAAACATTGTGGAGCTATATACAAATTTACGAGCAGGGGAAAAAGGAGCATGGCTATCAATTGGTACATATCTCTTGCTTAGCTCTATTAAACTAATTATTGCCCATTTCGGAGCATCCGAGGCATTGAAAGCAGACGGACTTAACAATACAACAGATATTATTGCATCGGTTGCTGTCTTAATAGGATTACGAATTTCTCAAAGACCTCCTGATCTAAATCATCAATATGGCCATCTTCGTGCAGAAACAATTGCTTCATTTATTGCTTCATTTATTATGATGATTGTCGGACTACAGGTACTCGCTAGCTCTGTAATGAATTTGTGGAATCATGAACAACAGACACCTTCACCACTAACAGCCATCGTCGCATTAGGTAGTGCAGCTGTCATGTATGGTGTTTATCGATACAACTTATCATTAGCAAAAAAAATTAATAGCTCTGCAGTAAAAGCCGCAGCATACGATAATCGTTCAGATGCTCTTGTTAGTATTGGAACAGCAATCGGTATAGGTGGAGCCATTATCGGCTTTCCGATTATCGATACAATAACTGCAATAATTGTTGGTATTATTATAATTAAAACTGCCATTGAAATTTTTTGGGAATCTGTTCAAACGTTAACAGATGGTTTTGATATAGAAGAGGCAGAAACATTATCTGTTCTTATTAACAACGTAGACGGGGTTATTGATTTAATTGATCTAAAAGGTCGTACCCATGGCAATATGACGTTTATTGATGTGACTGTAACAGTTAATCCGAATTTAAATGTTTGGGAAAGCCATCGAATAACAGAGAAAATCGAATCAACTGTTAAACGTTTTAATCCCTTTAGTACAGTACTTGTCCACATTGAACCACATCACATACCAACTGCTACTGAAGAGGATTATCACTTTTAGGAAAGGTCTAATTTTGAAAGAAATTTAAGAAGGGGTTATTCAGAGAAATTTCTGAATAACCCCTTCTTCCATCAATACACTGCTGTACTATTGAGCCCACTACTAATATGTAATGATGCTTTGTGACCCAATCTGAATTTATGTGATCATAAATATTTTTCAGCGACCAAACTCGAATTTTTGCGACCATAATTCTTTCTATATGCCCCAACTCGAATTTATCCGACCGTAATTATTTCTATATGACCCAATCTTAACTGTGGCATCCTTTTTATTGAATTTCACTACCTTCAGTTAAACCGTGTTTAACTGCGTAAAGTGCAGCCTGTGTACGGTCCTGTACTTCTAATTTTGTAAAAATGTTCGATATATGTGTTTTCACTGTTTTCTCCGTTACAAATAAAGATGCGGCAATTTCTCGATTACTTTTCCCCTTCGTTAACTCTGCCAATACATCCCGTTCTCTTGGAGTCAGTACATTTTTAACATGTGGCAAATTTTCCTCTTCTCTTAATGTTTCTTCCAACTGGGATGTTGCAGCAGGATGGATTATATTTTCACCTTTTATAATCTGACGTATCGAGTTCACTAAATCATCCGGTTCAATATCTTTTAATTGATAGCCCGCTGCTCCTGCTTCAATGGCAGGTAATACATGATCCTTATCGGAAAAACTAGTAAGCATTAGAATAGCCATATTCGGCCATTTTGATTTAATTTTTTTCGTTGCTTGAATTCCATCCATCTCAGGCATAACGAGGTCCATTAAAACGATATCAGGTTGCAGTGCTTCCACAAGTTCAACAGCTTCTTGCCCATTTTTTGCTTCCCCTACAACCTCAATATCCTTTTGAGTTTTTAAAAAGAACAATAAGCCTCTACGAACGACATGGTGATCATCTGCAATTAAAACTCGAATCATTTCTTTCCCCCCTAATATGGTAAACGGATTAACAGCTCCGTACCTTTTCCAATTTCGCTAACCCAATCTACTGTACCACCAACAGCAATTGCCCGATCTCGGATTGATTGTAAGCCGATTGAAGGAATACTTAAATCTGGATCAATTACAAATCCTCTTCCTTCATCTTTTATAACAAGCAAAATGTCCGTAGCTGTTACAGTTATATAAATGATGGCTTCTTGAACTCCAGAATGCTTTCGAACATTATTTAATGCTTCTTGTGTAATGCGGAATAATGTCTCTTCTATACGTGATGGAAATTGTATAACACCAGAAACATTTACAGTTAATTTAATATTTAGCATTTCAGCATACGCTTTTATAGCCTCGATTAAACCACTCTCAAGTCCTTTTGGTCGCAATTGCCAAATAAGTGCACGCATTTCAGTTAAAGCAGATTGCGTAAGTTGTTGAATTTCTTTAAAGGTTTCTTTTATTTCCTGCTGTTCACTCATTTCGATTCCAGCACGGGCTGTTAACGTTACAGAAAATAATAATTGATTGACTGAATCGTGCAAATCCCGCGCAAGACGATTGCGCTCCTGAACTAAAGCAATCTCTTGTTCTTGTTTAGTTAAATAAATTCGTTTAATAGCAGAGCCTAATTGAAAGGCAACTGACTCAAGCAATTCAAGCTCTTCCTCTGAAAAACTAATCGTATGTGGTGTGGCGACATTTAAAATGCCAAAACGTTCTTCTCCTGATTGCAGTGGTACTGTTGCATGGTGAGTAATGCCCGCATTATCTCCAACATTTGCTTCAATAGCTGCTTCAATCCTTTGACATTCAATGATGTTTGATGCCCTTTTTAATTCATTATTTCGATATCTTGAAACACACCAACAGCCGCCTTTACTTAAATGCTGGCAATGATTAAAAGCTAGGGCTTCAGGTAATTTTTCGTGGGCTACTAACTCAGCCTTCCCTCTTTCATTAATAAAAAAAATCCAACCTGTTTCAAACTTAGTACCGTTTAAAAACTTGCTTAAAGCACCTTTTAACATAGGAATCATTTCGGTTTCTTCATTTAATAGCTCGGCAATTTCCTTTAAAATCGTAATATTGGAATGATCATTTACAGACATGTCCGACTCACCTCTAAGTTATTAGTTTTATCATATCATTGAATGGAAGATGTCTGCATTTCTTCTCTACTCATACTTTTGGATGAAATTTGTTTATTTAAATGAAACTAGTATAATAATTAATGGAATTAATTCAATTTAATTTACATCTATTTATGAACACACTATAATCAAAAATGCAGTAGAATATAATCTAGGAGACACATAATGAATAAAAAACTAGAAAATAGTTTACTATTTATATGGCTTGTATCATTAGTAGCAACACTAGGATCTTTATATTTTTCCGAGGTGCGAGGCTACGAACCATGTGAATTATGCTGGTATCAGCGAATTTTGATGTACCCAATCGTTATTATGACAACCATAGCTTACTTACAAAAAAATGCTCGTATTGCAATTACAACAGCAGTTTTTTCATGTATTGGCGGCGCTATTTCCATTTACCATTATGGACTTCAAAAGCTAGATTTTTTAGCAGATTCAGCCCCCGCTTGCGGACGAATTCCTTGTACAGGACAATATATTAACATTTTTGGATTTATTACAATCCCATTTTTAGCTGGAACAGCATTTATTTTAATCGCCATTACTAGCTTTTATATGATTAAACAATTAAAGGGGGACAAATAATTGAAGAAATTAGGAATTATTGGTGCGGTTGTTGTAGTATTATTTATCGCAATTATTTTACTTACAAACTTAGCGAATCAAGATAAATTAAAAGATAATCCATATGGAACAGATAATTTAAGACAATCAACAATTGACTTGATGGATGATGAAAATTATCAAAATATTATACTACCTGAAGCATTAGAAGAAAAAATTGCTTCTGGAGAGCCTGTTGTCGCCTATATGTTTAGTCCTGAATGTCCACACTGTATGAAAATGACACCAGCATTAATGCCAATTGCAGATGAAGTCGGTGTGCAAATCGACCAATTAAATATTTTAGAGTATGATAAAGGCTGGGATGATTACAATGTGGAAGCAACACCAACTTTAATTTATTTTAAAGATGGGAAAGAAGTAAATCGTATCGTTGGCGATTATTCAGATAACGAACAAGTTATTTATGATTTTTTAGAACAAGTTAAATAATAAGGGTGAAGTTAGTAGACAAGGTCGAAAATCGGCTTTGTCTTCTTTTTTACGATATTGTTGGAGGTACTAGATGTTTCAATATGAAATAACACAAGACGGATTAACAGTAGAAGAACTGCTGAGGACAAAGTGGCGTTTAGGGAAAAAAATCGTTCATGAATTACGGATGGCAAAAGCAGTGACGATTAATGACACACCTGTTCAATGGAATGAAAAGCTTGAAGCAGGCACAGTTCTTAAATTTACTTTTGACATTCCAGAATCAAATTATATACCAAATGAGACTTTTGAATGTGACATTCAATATGAGGATGAACATTGCTTAATTGTATCAAAGCCAAAAGGAATGGCGACTCATCCTAATGAACAACGGGACACCGATACATGCATGAATTATGTAATCGCTCATATTCAGGAAAATGGTGGCCGTTATGCAGAGCATGTTCATCGTTTAGATCGTGGTACAAAAGGGTTATTATTAGTTGCAAAGCATCCCATTGCAAAATCAATTTTTGACCGGATGATTGAAGAAAAATCAATTATTCGAACTTACGAGGCGGAAGTGCAAGGAAATATACGTGAAGAAAGTGATACTATTAACGCTCCAATTGGTAAGGATCGTCATCATGCCACGCGCCGTGTTGTTTCAAAATCTGGTCAGCATGCCGTGACCCATTTTGAAGTAGTGAAACGTTTTAAAAGCACTTGCCTTGTTCATTTAGTGCTTGAAACAGGACGCACCCATCAAATCCGTGTTCATATGGCACATATCGGTCACCCAATTGTCGGGGATACAATGTATAACGCTAGAGAAACAGCATCAGGTGATTACGAATTACATGCTATTCAGCTCGAATTTGAACATCCATTTTTAAATAAAACCGTTGTAGTAAAAGATAAAGCTTGAGCACCTAAAAATGCTCAAGCTTTTTTTACAGAATATGAAATGTTTTTGTCAGCAAGCGCATTTCGAGCCAGGGCGAGCCGCCTTCGCTTTTCTTATTAAAAGTCGAAGTGGAAATTGTCTGGGTCTTGACCGATACGTTCGTTTTTATTTAATTTATCAATTTGTACCATTTGCTCTGCTGATAGCTCAAAATCAAATATTTGCATATTTTCTTCAATACGGCTTGGTGTAACAGATTTCGGAATCGTAATTATATCATGCTGATAATGCCAACGTAGTATTACTTGAGCAGTAGTTTTATTTAATTGCTGTGCGATGTTCGTAATAACTTCATCCTGTAAAACTGCTCCCCGGCCTAGTGGAGACCATGCTGTAACAGCGATATCATTTTCTTTACAAAAAGCACGTAACGGTTCTTGAGAAAGGTATGGATGTAATTCAATTTGATTGACCATTGGTTTTACATTTGCTTTTACAAAGATTTTTTCTAAATGGTGTGCATGGTGATTTGATACACCGGTTACACGAATTAATTTTTCATCATAAAGACGCTCGATTGCACGATAAGTATCTACTAATTTATCTACTACAGGCCAATGTGTTAAATATAAATCCACATAATCTAGCCCTAGTTTTTTCAATGAAGTTTCAAAGGCACGTAATGTTTCATCATAGCCTTGATCAGAATTCCATACTTTTGTTGTTACAAATATGTCTTCTCTAGCAACATTAGAGTTGCGGATTGCTTCTCCAACTTCTTCCTCATTTTTATAAAGTGCTGCTGTATCAATTGCTCGATAACCTACTTCTAAAGCTTTTGAGACCGCTTGGATTGTTTCTTCACGATCAGTCATTTTAAACACACCTAGGCCTAGATAAGGCATTTTTACTCCATTTACTAACTCTATTGATGGTATAACTGTCAAATTGCTCACTCCCCTTTTCAATTTCTTCCATTATACGATGAATTGCAAATTTTTCTAAAAAGATTTGCTTAGTTATTTTATTTTTCTTTTAAATAGAAAATAAGATTCCAATGTTATGTAAATATTTAAGAAAATATACTTATTTTCTACCATCATTCCGTTCTAAGACCCTTTTACTATAAATATAAAATAAGAAAGACCTTTTATCTTTAGCTTATCTAATTCCCTATGAAAATTATGAAGAGGAGCTGATCGTTATGATGGAAACCCCTTTATTATTAACAAGTTTTTTAAAGCGTGCTGAAAGATACTTCCCTCAAAAACTTATCATTTCTAGAACAAGTCCAGAAACTATACACCGTATCCCTTATAAGGATTATGTAAAACGTACACGTAAACTCGCTGACGCCTTAACAAAACTAGGTATGAAAAAAGGGACAAAAGTTGGTTCCTTTGCTTGGAATCACCATCGCCATTTAGAAGCTTATTTTGCAGTACCTTGCGCCGGTGCAATTTTGCATATGATTAATATTCGACTCTCACCAGAACATATTATTTATGTTATTAATCATGCAGAAGATGAAATTTTATTAATTGATGGGGACTTATTTCCATTATTCGAGAAAGCGATTCCATATTTAAAAACCGTAAAACATATAATTGTCATGCAAGATAATAAGGAAGTTCCTCCATCAAGCTTCACAAACGTATATTCATATGAAAAATTACTGGAGGAAGCTTCTGAACACTTTGAGTTTCCTGAAGACTTAGATGAAAATTCTCCTGCTGGTATGTGTTACACAAGTGCAACAACAGGTATGCCAAAAGGGGTTGTTTATTCACATCGTGGATTAGTTTTACACACCCTTGCCCTTGGACTAAGTGATAGCATGGGACTTCGTGAGAAAGATGTCATTATGCCGATTGTGCCAATGTTCCATGTAAATGCATGGGGAATGCCTTTTGCTGCTGTAAACTATGGTGCTACTCAAGTATTACCTGGTCCAATGTTTACGCCTTCCCTAATTCTTGATTTAATCGAACGAGAAAAGGTTACAGTTACAGCAGGTGTCCCTACCATTTGGTTAGGTGTTGCACAAGAACAAGAGAAAAATCCAAGAGATTTGTCATCTCTTCGCTCAGTTGTTTGTGGAGGTTCAGCATCTCCGAAAGGGCTTATTCAAACATTTGAAGACAAGTTTAAAGTTCCATTTGTTGTTGGCTACGGAATGACAGAAACAACACCGATTGTGTCATTATCTACTTATACTTCTGAAATGGAAGATTGGTCACGAGAACAAAAATTGGATATTCGAGCAACACAAGGATTAACTGTTTCTTTATTGGACACAGAGGTAGTAAATGAGGCAGGCGAAGTTCCTTGGGACGGTCAAACGATGGGAGAACTTCGAATTCGCGGCCCTTGGATTGCCGATGAATACTATAAAGATGAACGTACTACGGAAGCATTTAAAGATGGTTGGCTTTATACAGGAGATATAGCGGTAGTAACTCCAGAAGGATATATAAAAATTACAGACAGGACAAAGGATTTAATTAAGAGCGGTGGCGAATGGATTTCTTCAGTGGATTTGGAAAATGCACTAATTACTCATGAAGCTGTCTTTGAAGCTGCTGTTATTGCGATTCCTCATGAAAAATGGCAAGAACGTCCTTTAGCTTGCGTCGTTTTAAAAGAAGGGAAAACTGCTACAAAAGAACAATTAATAAGCTTTTTAGAAGGACAGTTTGCAAAGTGGTGGCTTCCAGATGATGTAGTATTTATAAATGAAATTCCAAAAACATCAGTAGGAAAATTTTTAAAAGCAAAGCTTCGTGAGGAATTAAAGGATTATCAAGTGAATAGTTAAATAAATTTAGAGATCCAAATGCTATAAAAGCTTTGTTGGATCTCTATTTATTAATTTTTCCTTTTTTTAATCATTTTTTCATCGTTGTCATTATCTAAATCATCAAATTGAATCGGATCAGGGAAACGCATATCTTCTTCAAGCTGTGACCCATCTCGCATCCTTTCCATTTGCTTCCCTAGAAAGATTAAATCACCCATATTATTTGTCATTGTGCCGCTTAATTCATTATTATTTTGATCCATTTTTCTTCTCCTCCTTACTTTACTATTCCCAAAGGATATGTTTTGAACCATTTTAGACATAAATTAATGTAGTAAAGTTGATATAGATGAGCTATACTAATTAGAGAGATTTTATATACATGAGGAGGATACTTCCATGAGCTTATTATTAATTCTTGGTGTTATCGCGGCTTTCTTAACTGCAATCTTTACTGCAGGCTATGAAGGTGACTATACTTCAGAAAAATAATCTCAAAAGAAGGAGTGATAACTTTTGTTGTCACTTCTTCTTTTTTAATTTAAGTTGATTTTAAATTATTTTTTCCTTTTTTAAAAAATTTATCATTCTAATTTGTGACAACTTCTACCTCTTTCCCAAGTTATCCCTTTAAAATTACTAAAGCGTTCAAATCGATTCTTTTCCTTCAAATGAGTTAAAATGAAACTTATTAAATAAGGAGCTTGATTATGTCTACACATTTTCATAAAAAACCTAATATGTATGTTTCCCATGTTCAAATAAAAGTATCAAATTTAGAGCGTTCAGTAGAATTTTACAAAACGATTATTGGATTTAAAATTCTTGAACAAACTAAAATTTCAGCTTCTTTAACCTTTGATGGTGTAACTAGTATCCTTTCTCTTGAAGAGGTGTCCAATGCAATTCCGTTACAAAAAGGTCAAACTGGGCTGTATCATTTTGCAATTCTTTTACCTTCTCGGAAAGATTTAGGAAACTTCATTCAACATATTGTTAAACACAATGTTCGAATTGGTGCAGGTGATCACCATGTCAGTGAAGCGATTTACTTATATGATCCTGATGGCAATGGAATAGAAGTTTATACAGATCGGCCTGAAAATGAATGGATTTGGTACGGTGATTCAACAGTCCAAATGGTAACAGAACAGCTAAATATCCAATCCATACTTGCAGACGCAACGAATAGTTGGAGGGGGCTTCCTGACGGGACTGTAATGGGACATATTCATCTTTCAGTAGCGAATTTACCTGATTCAGAAAAATTTTATACTGAAGGTTTAGGTTACAATATAGTAGCTCGTTATAGCTCACAGGCATTATTTATTTCAACAGGTAAATATCATCACCATGTTGGTCTAAATACGTGGAATAGTGCTGGCGGTAAACCAGCAGGCAAAAATACTGTTGGATTAAAATCATTTACCCTTGTAGTAGATAATCTTGAGAAGGCTGAACAAATTAAAGAAAATTTAACTAAGCTAGGTGTGAAAATAGAACATTTTAATGAAGCTCCTATATTTGGAGGAAGTCAGCTATTTTCCTCAATAGATCCTTCTGGCAATCGGATTATTTTTACTTTAGAAGGTGAATAATTCCTCAAAAAGAGGCTGTTCCTAAACGAAAATAGCCTCTTTTTCTTATTTCAATCCTGGATAATTTTGCTGTCTTAAAGCTTCATAGATCACAATCGCAGCTGTGTTTGATAAATTTAGGGAACGCACGTAGTCACTTTGTGGAATACGTAAGCACATATCTCGGCGTTCATATGCGAAATCCTTTGGTAATCCGGTCGTTTCTTTCCCGAACATAAAATAAATATCCCGGTCACGATCACTAAAATCATGGGTCGTAAATGGCTCATCACTATATGTCTCAATTAAATAAACATCACCATCTTTAGAGTATTCTAGAAAATCTTCTAGTGAATCATGATAAACGACATTAACATGCTCCCAATAATCAAGCCCCGCGCGTTTTAACATTTTATCATCTGTTGAAAATCCTAAAGGATGGATTAAATGCAATGATGTATTTGTACCTGCACAAGTTCGAGCGATGTTTCCTGTATTTGCAGGTATTTCAGGTTGATATAATACAATATGTAATGGCAAATTTGACACTTCCCTCTTAGAAAGCGCAAGCAGATCACATGAAGATAATGATTGCCTGCGCTAACACCTTAAATTTATTATTCTTACTTAAATCAATAAATAGCTAAACTTCAATCAAACGTTTAATAACTGCAACCCTTTTTCGATTTCTCGAAGTACTTCTTCGTCAACTTCTTGTTCATAAGCTTTAGACAATGCTTCTTCAGCTAAAGGACCTCCAATTTTTCCAATCGCCCAAGCAGCAGTACCACGCATGACTGGTCGTTCGTCTTTATTCATTATAGCAATTAAATCAGGGATTGCAGACTGTTCTTTAAAATGAGCTAATGCAATAATGGCATTACGTTGTATCGGTTTTTTCCCACGCCATGAGCCGGACATTGAACCAAACTTTGCTTTAAATTCTTTATTCGAAATGTTTAGTAATGGCTGTAATAATGGCTTTGCTAACTCGGGATCAGGCCTAAATTCATTATGAATCCAATTCGTTTTTCCTTTATTTTTCGGACAAACTGTTTGGCAAGTATCACAGCCGTAAATACGATTACCAATTTCAGTTCGATATTCATCTGGGATAAAGTCTTTTGTTTGTGTTAAAAATGCTACACATCTTTGTGCATTCAATCGCCCTGCCTCTACTAGGGCTCCTGTAGGACATACATCTAAACAAAGTGTACAATCGCCGCATTCATTTTCAATCGGTGTATCTGGCACAAAAGGAATATTCGTAATCATTTCACCTAAGTAAACATAGGAACCAAACTCTGGTGTAATGATCGAGCAATTTTTCCCACTCCAGCCAATACCAGCACGTTCTGCAACTGCCCGATCAACGAGCTCTCCTGTATCAACCATTGATTTAATTTGAACATTCGGCACTCTTTCTTTTAACCATTCCTCAATTAGCTGAAGACGTTCTCTTACTGCTACGTGATAATCAATCCCCCAGGAAGCACGCGCAAAAATCCCTCGTCGTGAACCTTTTTTTCCAACAGGTGCACCTTCCATTTTTGAAGGGTATGCAAGGGCAATTGCAATAATACTTTCCGCACTATTTAAAAGCCTAATTGGTTCTGTACGCTTTTCAATATCAGATTCTTCAAAACCTGATTGATAGCCTAACTCTTGCTGTCGTTTTAATCGGTTTTTCAACTCATTGAATGGAGAGGCATGCGTAAAACCGATTTTATCGACACCAATTGATTTTGCATATTCAATTAACTCAGATTGTAATGAGTCGATAAACATTAACGCATTCCACTCCTTTTCTGGTAAAATTTATATGAACTCGCGCAAATTAAGCGCAATAAGAATAGCAGGTGATATAAAAATGAACATTTCATTAAACGATTCACTACTAACTACAAATGACCAATTAAAAATTGGCATTATCCATTATACCAAAATTGTTGTGTCAGAATCTCCTCAAATGATAAAAGGACGTACACAACTTTATCAAGAAAACCTTTATTTAGAATTGCAGGAAACGCCTGTAACGGAACGTCCTGGTATTTCTGAATGGCGCAAAGTATGGAAAGCATTTGGAGCTGACCCAAACCGTTATCGTCATTCCGCTGAAAGTTTAATGCGTCGCATAGCAAAACAAAATTATCTAACACCCTTTCATTCGGCAGTAGATTTAAACAATTTCTTCTCGTTACAATACGAAATCCCAATTGGTATTTACGATATTACAAAAGTCCATGGTGACATTGAAATTACTTTAGGTGATGAAAATACAGGCTATGAAGGGCTAAATGGTCGCTTTAATTCGTTAAAAAATATTTTATATAGCAAAGATGAAGAAGGGGCTTTCGGTAGTCCGTTTGTTGACTCAATGCGAACAGCCGTGACCGAAGAAACAACTGCTGCTATCCAAATCTTTTATTTACGCCCATCAATACAAGAAATTGAGTGTAATGAACTTTTAGAATCTGCAGGTAAAATGTTTACACAAGTAAACGGTGGGGAATATACAAAAGCGTTACTAACGAAAAGTAATCTTACTATATCTCTTTAGAGGAGTTGATTATATGAAAAAGATACCGTTAGCAGAAGGAGTTAAACTAAAAAGTATTTTAACGAAAAAAATTCAAGAATTAATAAGTGAAATCCATTTAGTTTCTCATGCAATTGTAGAAAAGGGCCAGAAACCGAATCCTTCTGGAAGACCCCTTGAAGAAGTTGAGAAAGAACTTGCACAAGTACGGAAAGACTCTCGTACACTAGACAAGTTAATTTACCGCGCAAATATAGAAAATACAATTTCCTTTAAAGGTGAAGAACTGCCAATTGTAGAAGCTATCGAATTAGCTTCTCAATTACGTGCTGAGGCCAGTCTTTATAAAGATCTTGGGAAAGAAGAAAAAGAAAGATTATATCACAGTACGGGAGATAATCTAGTCTTCTATCAAGTGACAATGTACGAACCAGCTGAGTATCGGACTCGTGCCAATGAATTAGAAAAAGAGGCTCATAGGTTATCAAATTTAATTAATGCAAAAAATTATCAAGTGGAAATCGAATTTGATGACTCAAATTATTTCTAATAAATCCTCGGGACGGTGAGACTCCAACCCGAGGCATAACGTTCTGTCAGTCTGTCACGCAATTTGATGCGCAACCGATTACCTATTCCCTGTCACTTTGTAACCTTTGACTAATTACCAACTATAAGTAAAGGTATACAAAACTCTAAGTTAATAGTAATCTCGAATTTTGACAGACGTTATGTTCAAGAAGCCTCCTCAATTTAGAGGACGGCTTCTTTTAATATATTATTTGCATTATAAAATCCACTTTACACAACACCTGGCAATATACGTAACACTTTTAAATCCGCATCTAATATTGCTTCTACACCTAAAGGCACAGCAATATTTGGTTCACAATGCCCGATTTGAAATCCTGCAACAGTTGGTTTTCCAAGGGGATTTAAATACTCTTTAAAAATGTTCCATACATCTTCTATTGAGGCCCCATCCTCTAACTCAGAGAAATCACCAATGACAAAACCAGCTGCTGCTTCTAATTTTCGGGCAAGGCGAAGTTGATTTAACATGCCATCTATTTTTTGTAACGGTTCACCAATATCCTCAAATAATAAAATCTTTCCTTTTGTATTTATTTCAAATTTTGTTCCTAACGTACTTACAAGACGATGTAAATTCCCGCCTGTTAACTCCCCTTGTGTAGAACCTTGTACGATTGTATGTAGAGGAGATAACTTTTCATCGTATTGAATTTCAAATGGCATAAAGAGCTGTTGGAACATTTTTTTCGATAGCTCAGTAAAATGATTCGAGCCTACTGATGATAGCATTGGACCATGGAATGTCACGATATTTGAATATTCCTGAAAGGCATTGTGGAAAGAGGTAACATCTGAAAATCCCCAAAATATTTTAGGATTTTCAGTAAGCAATTGATAATCAATTTGGTCTAATATACGAGCTGCCCCGTATCCTCCTCTTAAACAAAATATCGCCTTCACTTCAGGATCCTGTATCATTTTGTGTAGATCATTCAACCGTTCCTCATCTGTTCCTGCTAAATATTTCCCTGTTAGTCCAACTGTTTCCCCTAATTTATATTGAAGTCCAAGTGATTCTATAAACTCTAATCTTTCAGGTAGTTTTTCCATTGCTAGAGGACTACATAATGCTACTACACCAACTGTATCTCCAACTTTTAATCGATTCGGACGAATTTTCATTTCATTTTCCCCCTGACTTTAATAAAAAGATTGTACCATATCAATTCCAACTCAGTGCAATTATAGAGATGTTAATCCCATGACTTCTCCTTTCATAAGACAAACTATGAATATTCCAAAATATGAAAATAAAGTTGAACTTACAAATACTGTATCGATATAATGTATATATTAAATTGAAGGAGTTTTTGTATGAAATTTCCACCGCAACTTTTACTTATATTAGCAACAATACTTTGGGGAGGAAATTTTGTAATTGGGCGCGCTGTAACAGGTGAAATCCCTCCGTTTACACTTGCCTTTTTAAGATGGTGTCTTGCCTTTGTTGTATTCTTTCCAATCGCATTTAAACAAGTAAAACGAGATTGGACAAAATTCAAAGAACATTGGAAAATTGTACTCACCCTTGCTTTAACAGGTGTTGCAGCCTTTAATACACTTGTTTATATTGGTGTATATTCAACTACTTCCATTAATGCTTCTTTAATGAATTCGACAACACCAATCTTTATTTACATCCTTTCCTTTATTTTTTTAAAAGAACGATTGTCTAAATATCAAATTATTGGTACTGCAATTTCAATCTTAGGAGTTATTTTTATACTTTCAGGAGGTTCATTGGAAAGTCTTCATCAATTTACATTTAATAAAGGCGATTTAATCGTTATTATAGCGGTATTTTGTTGGAGCATCTATTCTTTATTAGTAAAGCAGTATGCGGATCGTTTACCAGGCTTTTCAACGTTTTTAGTAAGTATTGCTATTGGAGCACTCATGTTACTACCATTTACGATTTATGAGCAATTTACATTAGAGAGCCCAATCCTTTGGTCTGCTAAAACAATTAGTGCAGTTTTTTATGTCGGCATTTTAGCTTCCATCGTTGCTTTTTTAAGCTGGAATCATGGAGTCATTCAAATTGGTGCAAACCGTGCTAGCATTTATTTAAATTTCATTCCTGTTTTTTCAGCATTCTTTGCTACTATTTTCTTAGGAGAACAATTACAGCTTGCTCAAGTAATAGGAGGACTTGCTGTAATAGGTGGCGTACTATTAACAAATCGGAAATAAAAAAAACCCCAAAAGTGCAAATTACTTTTGGGGTGATGGAGAGTGTATCGTTTATTCTCCTTTTTCTTTACCATTGCCTTTACTTTCTTTTTCGGCTTTTTTCTCTGCTGCTTTATTTTGCTGTTCTTCTTGCTTTACTGCTTTTTCATATGCTTTTCTGCTTGTTTAGTTGATGCTTCAGTTTGTTTTACTTCAGCTTCCTGTTTTTTCACTTCAGCTTTGTTTGTTTTTTCTTGCTGTTTTACTTGTTGTTCAGCTTGTTTTGTTTCTACCTTTTTCACAGCTTCTGCTTGTTTCCTTGTTGCCTCAATCTGTTTTTCTTCTACTTTTTTCTGAGCTTCTACAGCCTTTTGTTTTTTCTCAACACTAGTAGTTGCTTCTTTTGTTGCTTTTTGTGTTGTAGTAGTTGTCGCTTCAGTATTTTTATCAGCTTCATCCACTTCTACAACAGCTGCTTCTACCGTAATGTCTTCTTCAGTTTCAGCCTCAGCACTTGTCTTTTCAGCTTTTTTTGCTTGTTTTTCTAGCTTTTTGTTAACTTTCTTATCAAGCTTTTCTTGTGCTTTTTCAATATTTTTTGCGATTGCTTCTTTTGCTTTAGGGTTTTCAATTTTTTCTAAAACTGCTTGTAAAGCAAGGATATTTGCAGCGAATTTTGTTTCAAAGGCAGTATCTTCTGAAGCAATCCCTTCAGCATTGTCTGTTCCTTCTACAACTTGAGCTGCTTCTTGTTCTTCTTCATATTTTTCTAAAGCTAGTTCTTGTTGTTCCGATGCTTTTTCCAATAATTCACTAGCTAACTCTTCATCACCATTTTCAAGTAAGATTTTCGCTTCAGCAATACGTTCTTCCGCAAAAGACGCTAGTAATTCTGATTCTTTTACATCATCAAAAGTAAGTGCCAATTGAACATTCTCCATTAACTTTTTCATAAAGTAGAAAAAGTCACCAGGTAATAAAGAAGGCTCATCCGCAGTTTCCTCTGTATCTATGTTTTCTTCCTTTTCACCTTCATCTTCAGAAGTTGCTTCGTCCGACTCATTTGTAATCGTTTCTTCTGTTCCTTCTGTTGTATTTTCAACCGTTGTAGATTCATCGACTACAGGCTGCTCCTCAGAAGTAGTAACATTCTCTAGTTCCTTTTCTTCTACAAGCTGATTTTCAAGAGGTTGCTCTTCATTAGCAAATGCTTGTCCGCTGCCAAAAGCAAATGCTGTTGCTATTACACTAGTAGCTAAGACGTTCTTAACGTTACTACTAAAATATTTTTTTGACATAAAAAAATCACTCCCAAAATTTTAATGGGAAGAATTTTCAAAGACTCTTTTTTTGAGTTACTTCTCCATTCTTCATTTGGTAGCCCAGCCATCTTTGTAATTATACCGAAGATCTGTAACTTTGCGTCTCTACTTTTCAATAGATTTGTCTTTTTCAAATAAGGAGCAAATTTAACGTTCTCATTTCTAAATAAAATATACTTTATAGTTAATAGAATAGCTATAATTAATATTTACCAAAAATCTTTTATTTTTATTAAATTGAGCGCATACAACTTATACAATAAAAAAGCAGTCACTCGAGTAACTGCTTAATTTGAAAACATAAAATTTACCTGTTTTGTTGATAATAAATTTAACACTTCAAAAACCATATTTGAAGTTCTTGTTCCTGATAATGCCCCTGATACCCCTACTAATTTCAATTTGCTGTTCCTCCTAAATATCTAACTTACAAATAGTTTTTTCAGTTTAATTCAATTATTCCGTAAATAATATTTTATCATTTTAATTCTTTTTACATTTTATACTTTATAGTATAATAAATGAGTATTGTAGTATATCTCATACTATTTTATTTATTAGAGTGAGATGCTTTCTTAAGAGTAGAGGTGAATTGTGTGATTAAAACTAAAATTAATACGAGAGATCGTATTTTAGAATTGCTCAAAAAAAAGGTTTCATTGTCAGTTAATGAACTAACAGAGCTTTTAAAAATTACACATATGGCAGTTAGAAAACATCTAGCTGTTTTAGAAAATGAAGGATTAATTAAATCCGAAGAAGCTAAACAATCGATGGGACGTCCCCTTCAAGTTTATTCATTAACAGATAAAGGAGATCAAGTATTCCCTAAAAACTATGAGGGGATTACCCTTGATTTTCTTAAAGATATAGAAGAAATTCACGGTGAGGACTCGATTAAGCTTTTATTTGAGAAAAGAGAAGACCGTCTTACTCAGGAATATAAAAATCGAATGAATCACAAATCGGTAGCCGAAAAAATTGATGAACTTGTTAATATACAAAACGAAAAAGGCTATATGGCTACAGTGATGCAAATAGATGAACAAACTTTTGAATTAACTGAATATAACTGTCCAATTTATACTGTAGCACAAGAATTTAAAATTGCTTGTCAATGTGAAACAGAAATGTTTAAAAACGTACTAGATACAGTACAAGTACGTCGAGTTTGTTGTAAGACTGATGGCGATGATCACTGTAAGTTCAAGTTGAAGCTTTAATTAAATTGATTAAATGTATGATAGTTTATTCCATTAAAGATGTCCCAGTAATTATTACTTCGAGCTTTTGGGACATCTCTTATTTAGAAATTCTATATCAATTAAAAAGGGAAGTAAAAAAAACAATATGTTTTTTTACTTCCCTTTTGTTATCTTACTTACTTCTTAAATTTATGACCCGTACGGGATTCGAACCCGTGTTACCGCCGTGAAAGGGCGGTGTCTTAACCACTTGACCAACGGGCCAACATAAAATATGTATGGCGGAGAAGGAGGGATTTGAACCCTCGCGCCGGTTACCCGACCTACACCCTTAGCAGGGGCGCCTCTTCAGCCTCTTGAGTACTTCCCCATATGACTCCGAAGGTAGGACTCGAACCTACGACCAACCCGTTAACAGCCGATTGCTCTACCACTGAGCTACTTCGGAATATTTACATGGTGGGCCTAAATGGACTTGAAACGCTTATCAGGCGTGCGCTCTAACCAGCTGAGCTATAGGCCCCTATTGGAGCGGGTGATGAGAATCGAACTCACGACATCAGCTTGGAAGGCTGAGGTTTAAAAATGGCGGAGGAAGAGGGTTTCGAACCCCCGTGCGGTTTAACCCGCCTGTCGGTTTTCAAGACCGATCCCTTCAGCCGGACTTGGGTATTCCTCCGTTTTTAATGATGGAGCCTAGCGGGATCGAACCGCTGACCTCCTGCGTGCAAGGCAGGCGCTCTCCCAGCTGAGCTAAGGCCCCATTATTATAAAATTATAAGTAAGTAAACTTTTTCTTATCGAAATGGCTGGGGTACCAGGATTCGAACCTGGGCATGACGGAATCAAAATCCGTTGCCTTACCGCTTGGCTATACCCCAAAAATATTCTAATTAGTTTAAAATTTACATGGGGCGGCTGATGGGAATCGAACCCACGAATGCCGGAACCACAATCCGGTGCGTTAACCCCTTCGCCACAGCCGCCATTTTAATTCTACAAAAATTACAGGGGCAGTAGGAATCGAACCCACACCAAAGGTTTTGGAGACCTCTATTCTACCGTTAAACTATGCCCCTATTTTAAATAATTGTTGGAATAACAACCAAGTACTCTAACAATCGTATATGTATTGGCGCGCCCGGCAGGAGTCGAACCCCTTACGGCGCTAGATTCTAAGTCTAGTGCGTCTGCCAATTCCGCCACACTCACATACATTCATTATTAAAACTGGTGAGCCATGAAGGATTTGAACCTTCGACCCTCTGATTAAAAGTCAGATGCTCTACCACTGAGCTAATGGCTCGAAAAAATGGTGCCGGCGATAGGAGTCGAACCCACGACCTACTGATTACAAGTCAGTTGCTCTACCAACTGAGCTACACCGGCATATGATGGAGGATGACGGGCTCGAACCGCCGACCCCCTGCTTGTAAGGCAGGTGCTCTCCCAGCTGAGCTAATCCTCCACATAAAAAAACAAGCGAAGCGACGTCCTACTCTCACAGGGGGAATCCCCCAACTACCATCGGCGCTAAAGAGCTTAACTTCCGTGTTCGGTATGGGAACGGGTGTGACCTCTTTGCCATCATCACTTCACTTTTCGGCTTCCAATACACATCGTATTTCTTCGTCAGCTTTCCTCAATCGCATCCTCACGTACAACTTGGTACTCCAGTGCTCATTCGGTCGCTTCCTCGAACTACTCGTGTCTTGAAACCCTCATTATTTAATTGAGAGTTCGTTCTCTCAAAACTGAATAAAGACATTGAACATGTTCAAACGTTTGGTTAAGTCCTCGATCGATTAGTATTCGTCAGCTCCATGTGTCACCACACTTCCACCTCGAACCTATCTACCTCATCGTCTTTGAGGGATCTTACTTACTTGCGT
>JAEXYZ010000092.1 GCA_023405135.1 Bacillota bacterium
AACCATCTTTCAGCATTTCAACATGAGTTGAAATGAATCATTCGGTATTAGCTCCGGTTTCCCGGAGTTATCCCCAACTATAGGGCAGGTTGCCCACGTGTTACTCACCCGTCCGCCGCTAACATTAGAGAAGCAAGCTTCTCATCAGTTCGCTCGACTTGCATGTATTAGGCACGCCGCCAGCGTTCGTCCTGAGCCAGGATCAAACTCTCCATAAAAGAAAAATTTGATAAAAGCTCTAAATTACACTGGCATCATATTTGATGTCCGAAATTGTGTTTTGTTCACTGACGAGGGTCAGTTACTAAAAACTTTATTTATTAACGTTTTGTTGTTCAGTTTTCAAGGTTCATTCTTTCACATCACCGCGTCATCTCTTGGCGACTTTTCTATAATACACCCATTTATTCATGAAAGTCAACACTATTTCATAAATTTTTTATAAGGCGTTATTTTTCAAGTTTAAAATTCAGCAAAAAAGGGGAAGATAAATGATTCGCAAACTGATGTTAGCTGTAGCATTAATGGCAGTAGGGTTACTATTTGTTTATCCACAAAAAGATACACTTACTTCCGTATTCCGTATGACAGAACAACCTTTAGTTATTTCAAAGGGTAATTATGGACAATCTTTAATTGTTGAAATTTCTTTTACACATGATGGTCTTACAGAATGGTTACAATCATTAAAACAGCCCTATCCTTTACTTATGCTAGATGCAGCATGGATTGATCGTTCACCAAAAGTCGTGAAAATAATTAAGGAAAGAAACATTCCTACTGGACTCCTAGGAGGGAAAGGAGCTGAGGATTATTCAATCAAGGCATTTAACAAGGATTTATCGATTTATCAAAAACATTTCAAAAACAAGCCCCTTTGGTTTATGACTTCAGATTATGAATTTGATTCGGCTCTTCAACAAGCAGTATTTGAAGAAGAGATAAATTTAGTATCTCCATCAATTTTACTTACTAATGAAAAGTATAAAAAAGAAAAAGGTGCACTCGTCACATGGAAACTAAATGAACAATCTAAACCGAAATTTGATGACATTACAAATTTGATTGAAAAGCAGAAGTTTATTTCATTAGAAGAAAATATATTTGGATATACTATTAAATCAAAAAAGTTGCCCTAAAATTTAAAAAAGGCCAATCCATATAATTTACAATGGATTAGCCTTTTTATTATGCCTTTGAATTTTTACCTTCTTTTGTTAGCTTACGTGATTTACGACGTTCCTCTAATTTTTTTCGATCTTCATCTGATTTCGCATTATATTTTGGTAATGCTAACAATTGGTATGCATTCACTGCAACCAACGGGAACAATAATAATGCTACGTATGTATCAATATTTTCTTGACGCCCCATTAAGGCAATAATCCATTCAAGTGAAGTTATAACAATCATAAAAAACAAAGCGGAAATTAATACATGCTTTTTCCCAGATAATTGAACTTTTTTTATCGCTGTGGCAATAGCACCAAAAATTAAAAATATTAGTAAACCACCATAAAACAGCCAATCCATATAATTTTTAGCATCAGGGGCAAAGCGGAATATAACTAAATCGCCAATTACAATAAGGATTAATAATACTTGGACCCAGTTCCATAAAGTTAATGTTTTGAAAATGCCAATTCCAACTTGGTGTAGCGTTAAATAAGCAAAAAAACCCGCTTGAGCAATTACACTCATTGTAAACCCTAAAAATATCATCCATGCGAATGCTGCAATAAATTCGCCGATTTCACCTGCTGCTAAATATGTCGCGAAAAAATTCCAACGAATAATTAAGCCTGCAGCACCTGTAACAACACCACCGATAATCATGCACATAAAGAAAAATTTAACCCAATTTCGTATTGTCACGACCTAAAGTCCTCCATTTTTTAAATATACCTTTTACATTTTAACAATCGTCGTTTAAAAAAGCCATCGATGTCACAATCGTATACATATTATGCGCAAGATTGTGAACAATAATTGAAAGAGAGCCTTTAAAGAAAGGACTGATAAAAGTGTTAAACCGAATACTTTCCATATTACTCGTCGCCATATTGTTAGCAAGCTGTACTGAAGCAAATAATCAGCAACTTTCTTATGATGAGATTAAAAAGATAATGATTGACTCGATTCAAACGGAAGATGGTAGAAAAGCAATCCGCCAACTGCTAGAAGACCCGAGTTTCCGTGATGTTATCGTTCTTGAGCACAATGAAGTTCAGACTGCAATAAATGACACTTTATTATCTGAAGAAGCAAAAGATTATTGGAAAAAGACCTTTGAAGATCCTACCTTTAAAGAAAATATGGCGAAAAGTATGAAGGAACAACAAACCGAAATTATGAAAGCTTTAATAAAGGATTCCTCTTATCAAGAAGATTTAGTTAATTTTTTTGGACAATCGGACATGCAAAAAGAACTTGAAACAGTTTTAAAGAGCGCTACTTTGCGTAAACAAATGGAAGAAATAGTAATGGAAACAATTGAGAATCCTCTTCTACAAACAAAATGGCAAGAGTTAATTAAGAAAAGCGGACAAGCCACTGAAGCAGGCGGTGGTGGAGGTGAATCCGGCGGCGGCGGTGGAGAAGAAGCTGGTTCTTAATTATCGCTTGAAATGTAAAAAAGCGGACTGTATCAAAGCAATCCGCTAATTTTTTTATTATTTTACTTCGCTAATTTATCAATTACTTTTTGGGCCATATCTAAATAAATTTTTCCTGTTGGATGGTCTTCTTCATAAATAGACGGTGCAAAGTCTTCGTTTGACCAATCAGGTTGTCCTAGTGGTACTTGACCTAATAAATCTGTGCGCAACTCATCCGCAAGCTTCGGACCTCCACCTTGGCCAAATACATATTCCCGTTCACCAGTAGTTTTCGACTCGAACCATGCCATATTTTCAACGACACCAAGAATATCATGATTTGTTTGCAACGCCATTGCACCAGCACGAGCAGCAACAAATGCAGCAGTTGGATGTGGAGTTGTAACAATGACCTCTTTTGAAGATGGTAGCATTTGATGGATATCTAATGCGATGTCACCTGTTCCTGGTGGTAAATCTAATAGTAAATAATCAATATCTCCCCATTCTACATCACGGAAAAATTGATCTAATACTTTACCAAGCATAGGACCACGCCATACGATTGGGGCATTGTTCTCGACGAAGAATCCCATTGAAATAACTTTAACACCTTTGCGTTCTACTGGATAAATTCGCTCATCCTTAACGACTGGCATCTCTTGAATACCCATCATATCTGGAACACTAAATCCATAAATATCAGCATCAATTAACCCAACTTTTTTACCTAGTCGAGCAAGTGCAACAGCTAAGTTAACTGAAACAGTAGATTTCCCTACACCACCTTTACCAGATGCAATTGCAATAAATTGAACTGTAGATAATGGAGATAATAAATCATGCACTTCTGATTCAGTTGCTTGACCACGGAAGCTTTCTAAAACTTCTGTAGATAATTCCTCAAAACGGATACCTACAGTTGCAGCTCCAGCTTCTTTTAACGTATCGACAATTTTCATTTGTAATTGCATTTGTTCAGGTGTATTCGTTTTTGCAATGGCTACTTTTACACTAACATGATTTTTCTCTTCTTTAATGGATACGTTTGTAATCGCATTTGTTTCTGCAAACGTTCTATGTAAAAAAGGATCTTGTAAATTCCCTAATACTTCGCGGACTTGTTGTTCGTTTATCAATTGAAACACTCCCCTATATTTGCTTCAAATTTAGTATAACATAGTGTCCATTGAATGCTTTAATGAAACATTCTAGTAGTTAAATTTTCACAAATTAACCTTTTTAACGATTTAATAATTTCTTTGTAAAAGAAATATTATCTGTGAAAAATCCATCTACATTTAAAGCCTTCATCTCTTTCTGCTCTTCCTTCATTGTTTTTTCATTATTAAAAAATACATGTACTTCTTTCCCTTGTTTATGCAAGGTATTAATTATTCTAACACTTGCATCGGATGATTCTAGACCGATAACTGGAAAGTCTACAGTTAATGCTTTTTTTAAATCAAAGTTTCCTTTTTTGAAAAGTAAAGTACATCGTAAATTTGGGGCTAGTTCCGTTATTCTTTTTAAACTTTTTTCAGAAAATGATTGAATCGCTACTTTGTTCTTTTCTAATAAATTATATCTCGCTAATAACTTAACTAATGATTCTTCCATGATCGTTTCTCCATTTACTAACCTTGTTTCTATATAGTACTTTTGTGTATCTCCAAACCTTTGAAACACCTCTTCTAACGTCGGAATAGCCTCTCTAGTCGATTTACCATTATATTCGTCAATTGTTTCATACTTTTTTATCTCTTTTAAAGTTAAATCATTTACCCTTCCAACTCCATTTGTTGTACGATCTATTGTTTCATCATGCATAACAATTAATACATAATCCTTTGTCATGCGTAAATCTATTTCTAAAGCGTCTACATTATTTTTTGCTGCAATCTCATAAGAAGTAATAGTACTTTCATTGAAACTATTAACCGCTCCTCGATGGGCAAATATTTTGGGCGTGTCTACGATTCCAGGCACTGCTTCACTTTGTCTTGTTCCGAAAAATACTATTACTGCAACAAAAATAGTAATAAAAATAGCGATACAAATCTTTTTATTCACTTTTGACACTCCGTATCTATTCAGTTGTTATATGATAATTAATTATCTTAATAAATAGAAAAAGAATAAAGCGCACTTATTTACGCTTTATTCTCTAGCTAAATGATATTTGTTATTCACCGCGTGCAGCATTTGCCTTTTTGATTGCAGCATTAAATTGCTCTACTGCTGTATTGTAGGCTTTATCCACATCGCCACCATTATAGACTGTTTCTAGAGCTGTTTCCATTACTTTACGTCCTTCTGGAAGCATGTCCATTAGTGCCCCTTGTGTCGCATATGAAGGTTTTGTTGCTTGTAACTGATCAACTGTTACTTGTAATTGTGGTTTTTCAGCATATGCATCTTTTACAAGTTGTTCATCATAAGCAGCTGGGTTAATTGCAAAATAACCTGTTCCAATATGCCATTTTGCTTGTACTTCTGGTGTTTGAAGATATTTCATAAATTCCCATGCTGCTTTTTGTTCAGCTTCTGGTTTGCCTGCGATCATCCAAAGGCTAGCACCGCCTATTACAACTCCTTGACGTTCCTTATTCTCTGGATGTGGTAAAAAGGCAATTCCTACTTCAAATGGCGCATTGTCAATTACATCTCTTGAACTAGCAGAAGATTGTAAGAACATTGCTACATCTCCAGCTAAGAAACCAGCCATCATATTATCGCCGTTTGTACCATAGTTTGCAAACGTACCAGCGTCTACCATGCGTTTTACCCATTCAAAAATCGATTTACCTTCTTCTTCTGTCCAACCAATTTCAGTTGGTGTATCTGTACGTCCATTATCATTATTTAGTAACAATGCACCTTGGTTTGCTAGTAATTGCTCCCATAGCCAACCATATGCTTGTAAAGCAAAACCTTTCATGTCTGGGTTTGACTTAGCAATCGCTTTACTTGCTTCTTCTACTTCTTCAAAAGTTGCTGGTGGAACTTCCGGATCAAGACCAGCTTCTTTAAAAGCATCTTTATTGTAATACATAACAGGTGTTGAAGAGTTGAATGGCATCGAATAGAATTTTCCATCTAATGAATAATAGTTTGTGATATTTTCTTCTAAGCCACTCATATCATAGCCATCTGCATCAACAAATTCTTGAATTGGCACAATTTGACCACTGTTAATCATAGACTTTGTTCCGATTTCAAAAGTTTGAATCATAGTCGGCGCACTGTCGCTACCTGCTACAGCATTAAATTTTGTTAATGATTCATCATATGTTCCTTGGTATTCAGCATTTACTTGAATCTTATCTTGAGAATTGTTGTAGTCTTCGACGATTGAATTTAAAGCTTCTTGACCAGCGCCACCCATTGAATGCCAAAATGTAACTACTTGTTTTTCATTTGCTTCAGGTTTCTCTGACTCTGAATTATTTGCAGAATCTGTTTCAGTTGTTGATGAACTTTCGTTTGAGTTACATGCTGCTAAAATTACAACAAGCAACATCATTAAAGATGTTAGTAAAAACTGTTTTCTCATTTTTCCTACTCCTTTTTAGTTCATTAATCTATTTATCCTTTTAAAATAAAAGGGGTAAACCGAAATGCTTATTTTATTGCTCCTTCAGTTAAGCCTTTTTGTAATTGCTTTTGTCCAAGGAACAATAATATTAAGGTTGGAATAATGACAATAATGGTTCCTGCCATAATCATTCCCCAGTCATTTAACTGCTCTTGGTTTTGTAATTGCTTTAACCCAATTTGAACTGTTCTAACTGTGTCATTCGTTGTTGAAAGCAATGGCCAAAGATACATGTTCCAGGAAGTTAAAAAACCATAAGCACCTAGAGTAACTAAACTTGTTTTAGAAATTGGCAATACAACCTTTATGAAGAACTTAAAGTCACCCATTCCTTCTATCAGGCTTGCTTCTCTTAATTCCTTTGGGATTTGCTTAAAATTCTGTCGAAGTAAAAATGTCCCAAATGCAGTTGCAAAAAATGGTACGGTCAATCCTGGATATTTATCAATCCAATTTAAGTCTCGGATAATATGGAAATTTGGAATAATTGATGCTTCAAAAGGTACCATCATCGTTGCAATAAATAGAAAGAATAAAAAATCTCTTCCTTTAAACTCTAAAAACACAAAAGCATAGGCTGCTAAACTAGACAAAAGCAACTGACCAATTGTAATAACAATTGAAACTACTAAACTGTTAAACAAATATTTTAATAACGGAAACTTTTCAAACGCCTTGACATAATTATCAAAAGAAAGTGCATGGGGTAAGCTTCCAGTCATAATATCTTTGTTTTCCGTAAAGCTCATAACGAAGGCCATCATTGCTGGTGCAAATACGACAAGGGCTGAAATTATCAGCAATATATAAAACAAAATTTTTCTGCTGATTGGCATGGTCATTGGTAATGAACCTTCCTTTCACCAAGTTTGAACTGAATGATTGTCATAATGAGAATAATAATAAATAAAATAATCGCTTGTGCACTTGCTGTTCCAAATTGATAATTTGCAAAGGCTTCACGATAAATAGAGTAAACGATTAAATTCGTCGTATTTTGTGGTCCACCTTGAGTTAAAATGTCAATTTGTCCAAATGTTTGGAATGCGTTAATTATTGTCACAGTAATTACGAAAAATAATGTCGGTGATAACATTGGGATTGTAATTCTTCGTAATTTATAAAAATAGCTTGCTCCATCAATATCAGCACTTTCATATAAATAAGAATCAATCGATTGGAGTCCTCCTAATAAAATTAAAAAAGTAAAACCAAGATTCATCCAAATCGTCGTCACTGAAATGGCAATCAAAGCCCACTTCGGATCGGTCAGCCAACCAATTGATTCAATTCCAAATAATTCGAGAAATTTATTTAAAAACCCAATTGATGGATGGAAAATATACAGCCAAAATACGGATGCAGCCGCAACAGAAATCCCCATCGTGGAAGAAAAAATTGTTCTAAAAAACCCAATCCCTTTTAATTTTTCATTTGCAAGTATTGCTAAAAATAGTGCAATGATGACAGTTGTTGGAACCGTATATAAAACAAAGAGGAATGTTGACTTCATACTTTGATGAAAGATTGGTGAAGTAAACATTTCAATATAGTTTTGCAGTCCAACAAACACGGTTGTTTCACCTTGTGCATTTGTTAAATAAAAACTAAGATATAGCGTCTTAAATAACGGATAAAACAAAAAGACGCCGAATAACAAAATGGAAGGAAGTAAAAATAACATTCCTTTCATAAAACTCTTTATACGTTCCTTCCTTTTAATTTTTCCGAAATTGATTTCACTAATTTGGGGCTCTAAAGACTCTAATGTAGGATTACTCATACTCATAACTTCACAACCTCTTGATCATTCTTATTGGAAGCCGCTTGAATTAATTCCCCTGTACGCGCATCGAAGAAATGCATATGTTCAATTGAAATATGAACTGGTACTCTATCGCCTACTTTTCCTAACCATTGTCCAAGCCATTTTGCTGTCCATAGTTCCGTACCTACTTCAAAGGATACTAATGTTTCATTGCCTAATTGCTCGACGTTCACTACCTCGATTTCAATTGTTTGATTATCTTTAGTACCACGAGGCATATGCTCTGCTCGGATACCGACGATTACATTATCACTTTTAATAATGGATTTTGCTTGTTTTGAATCAAAAGGTATTTTAAGGGCATTTTCAATAATAAGATGCTTGTCAGTTAATACTGCCTTTCCTAAATTCATTTTTGGAGAGCCAATGAAAGTAGCAACGAATAAATTTGCCGGCTTGTTATAAAGCGTGATTGGTTCGCCAACTTGTTGGATAACGCCATCATTTAATACCATAATTCGATCACCCATCGTCATCGCTTCTACCTGGTCATGTGTAACATAAACCATTGTTAAACCTAGTCTTTTTTGAAGACGACGGATTTCAATTCTCATATTGGCACGCAATTTTGCATCTAAATTTGATAATGGCTCGTCCATTAAGCATAGTGGCGCTTCACTAACTACCGACCGCGCCAAAGCAACACGTTGTCTTTGTCCACCCGATAATTCACGAGGTTTACGGTTTAATAGGTCGCTTAACCCCATTAATTGTGCTGTCTCTTCTAATCTCTTCTTTTGTATTTGTTTATCTACTTTTCTAGCATTTAGTCCGAATAAAATATTTTGTTCAACTGTTAAGTGGGGATATAGTGCATAATTTTGAAAAACCATCGACAGATTGCGATTTTTGGGCGGAAGATGGTTCACGATGTTACCATTAATTTTTAATGTCCCCCCTGAAATTTCCTCTAGCCCTGCAATCATACGTAGTAAAGTACTTTTTCCCGAACCAGAAGGACCAACTAAAACAAAAAATTCCCCCTTCTCTATGTTCAAGTCGATACCATTTAATACATTGCTTTGTTTGTTGTATGACTTAGAAATATCCATCAGCTCGATGTAGCTCATACTTAAACCCCTTTCATAGAACTACACCTATTCAACCATAATTTTCTGACAAAAACGATTAGTTATGGAAGTTTTTACATTTATTATTACTAGATTCACATTTTTTACATCTGGAAAACAATTCATATATAAAAATTAAAAGAGCTAGGACATAACCATCTCTGAAAACTAAAAAGCCTGTGCAATTTTACGAGGAGTAAAATTACACAGGCTTTGCATTTTCACAATAAAATAAGGGCACCTTCTGACAATTAATTTTACCATTTAGCATTAATTAAAAATGAAACATTCTTTGATCGAATTAAGTATATAAGTAATAGGAGATGAGGAAAGGAGCCCCATTATATGAAAAGATGGAGAAGAAAAGACGTGTTCTTTAAAATTGCCTGGCTTATTGGATTGGTGGTATTGGCATTTTTACTATATCAAATTCAATTTAATGTAGAACAACATGTAAAATCAACATTTAATCCTTTACCTCTTTATTGGACGAAATTATGTATTACTATTTTAGCTGGCTGTTACATCGCAATTATATTAATTGATTCATGGAAGTTCAGTGTAAATTTCTCACTGTTATTTTTAGTTAGTGTACCTTGCATAATTATCTCTAGTTTATTTCCAATATTAATAGTTTTATCAAATGCTCATCTGGTGTTCGAAAACCTATTCCTTTATAATATATCAATACAATTATCTAAACTTTACTCAATGAACATTTTTGGTTTTGTTGCTGGTTTAACACTTATTATTAGTTTGTTTAGTAATAAAAAGTATGAATCAACTGTATGAAACTGAGATAGAAGTTGATTTGTTAGAATTTTTGCTTATACTTATAATCTTCATGTAAAACACCATTTTTCTCTTGATAAGAAAAATGGTGTTTTAAAGTTGAATAGCTTCTTTTATACTTTAAGGCTTGTACCTAATATTTATTCAAATTCTAAATTTACATAACTTTCAATTCCCTCGACAATCGCACTTGCCATTTTTTCTTGATATTTTTCATCAGATAATAATTTACGTTCTTCATTATTACTTAAAAATCCTGTTTCAACTAAAATTGCCGGAACTTCTGTTTTCTTTAAAAGATAAATTTGCTTAATTGCCAATGCTTCACGTGTCGTGTTTTGTAATGATTCTTTGATAGATGATTGAACAGATTTTGCTAATAATTCACTGTTTGCATGTCCATCTTTATGATAGAAAACTTGTGCACCTCGCCATTTTTCCTCAGGAATGGCATTTGCGTGAATGGTAACAAAAATGTCTGGTTCATTGGATTTCACAAGATTAGCTCTTAAAAAGATGTCTTGCTTCTTTCTTTCCCTTAATGTTGCGAATTCTTCACTTGGAGCGTGCTCTTCTATTACATCCCCATCTGTAGAGCGAGTCATAACAACTTCTGCCCCTAAGCGCTTTAATTGGCGTTCAACTTTTTGAGCTATCGCAAGTGTTACATCTTTTTCAATAACATCTCCTGATGAAGCTCCTCCATCAATTCCTCCATGACCAGCATCGACGACTATTTTCACTCCACCTAATGGTTCTGGTAAAAAGAAACGTCGATCAGATGCGCTTGTCTCATAAAATACAACAAGCAGACAACATAACAATATGACTCCTAGAGCGACCCATCGCTTCAAAACTATTACACCGCCTTTTGCAACCTTTTGAACTACTATACGCTAGAATTTGGAATTGTATGCGTAAAGTTCAACTTCATAAAAACAAATAGTAGTATGTTCAATCAAAAAACTATTTAGAACAACTTCTGCTTTAGTTTTTCCAAAATAAAAAAAGCTATCCATCTCTTTTAAAAGTGGACAGCATACAAGATTATTGAAGTTGTAATTGATTTTGTAAATTTTCATAAAAGCCTTTTGTCATCATTAAAGCTTCATGATTACCTTTTTCTATAATGGCTCCATCTTTAATAACCAATATTTGATCAGCATTTTCTATTGTTTTTAAACGATGAGCAATGACAAAACTTGTTCGACCTTTCATTAAGTTATTTAAGCCTTTTTGGATATGTACTTCAGTCATTGTATCAACACTTGAAGTAGCTTCATCTAAAATTAATATATCTGGATCTTCTAATATTGCCCGCGCAATAGCGATTAACTGACGTTGCCCTTGACTTAAATTTAGCCCGCCAGAAACGAGCATAGTATTATAGCCTTGAGGTAAATATTTAATAAAGTTATGAGCATAAGCGATTTTCGCCGCTTGCTCAACTTCTTCATCCGAAGCATTCAACTTGCCATAGCGAATATTTTCTCTAACTGTACCAGAAAATAAATACGTATCCTGTAATACGATTCCGATATGATCACGTAAGTTTTCCATCTGATACTGCTTAATATTCTCATCATCTATTAAAATTTCACCGCCTGTTGCGTCATAAAAGCGATTAAGTAACTGTATAATTGTTGTTTTGCCCGAACCAGTTGGCCCAACGAGAGCAACGGTTTCTCCTGCTTTTGCACGGAACGAAAGATTATGAAGAATTGGTTTATTTTTTTGATAATAAAATTGAACATGTCGAAATTCAACGTCTCCATCATATCGACTCTTTGTAATTGCACCTGGAACATCTGCGACTTCTTCGTTTTCATCAATTATTTCAAATACTCGTTCTGCGCCTGCGATTGCAGATTGGAATGTATTTAGCAATGTAGACAATTGATTAATCGGGCGGAAAAATTGTCTTGAGTAAGTAACAAAAGAAGCAATTACTCCGATTGATACTCCTAGGTTCCCTAATACCATTAAAGCACCAACACCAATTACTAACCCAATCCCTAAATTATTAATAAAGTTATTGATTGGTCCAAGAAATCCTGACGTAATCTCTGCACGTAAAGCAGTTGCTCTCAATTTTTCATTTGCTTGTTTAAATTGAGTGATGGTCTGCTCTTCTTTTCCGAATAATGTAGTAATATTGGAATTCGAAATTGTTTCTTCAATAAAGCCATTTAAATTTCCTAAATTCTTCTGGCGTTGAACATAATTTTTACTACTTCGTTTAATAATTTGTTTCGTAGCCCAAATAATGATAGGTATTACTAGTAACGTTACTACCGCTAAAACCCAGTTTAAATAAAACATCGCAATGGCAGTACCAACTACTGATAATATCGTTGAAATTATTTGAATAACGCTTTGTGACAAGGCAGCATTTAAATTTTCAATATCATTTGTCATTCGACTCATTAAATCGCCTTGTTGGCGTTTATCAAACACCGATAAAGGAAGTGATTGGAACTTCTCAAACAAATGTTGACGCAGCTGGTGAATCGTTTTTTGTGATACACGAATCATCACAAAAGTTTGTAACCACATAAATAATGCAGATATGATATAGATACCGGCAAGAACTAATACCATTCTAATCGTACCATCGATATCAAGCTTTAAAATATGTTCATCGATAATTATTCCGATTAATAAAGGGCCTAATAAGTTTAAAATTGATGAAACAATGACAAAGAATACAGAGCTAATAATCCCAATTCTTTGTTTATTCAAATATGACCAAATTCGTTTTAGTGTTGCTTTTTGATTTTTTGCTTTTTCTGCTGGACCAGTAAATCTTGGTCCTGGATGTTTTCCAAGTGGAGGAGGTCCAGAAGGTCTTCCCTGTGGTTTATTCATTTAAAGTCCCTCCTCTAACTAACTGTGTTGAAACAATTTCTTGATATGCTTTATTTGTTTCAAGTAGTTCTTCATGAGTTCCTTGTCCAACGATACAGCCATCATCTAACACTAATATTTTATCTGCATGACGAATCGATGAAATTTTTGATGACACAATAAACTTCGTACTGTCCTTAAAATTTTCAGCAATGGCATTTTGTATTCTTTTTTCTGAAATACTATCTACCGCTGATGTTGTATCATCTAAAATTAATATTGCAGGCTTTCGAACAAAGGCACGTGCCATTGCAAGACGTTGCTTTTGTCCTCCTGATAGGTTCGTAGCACCTTGTGTGATGAGATGCTGTTCTTTATCCTCGAGCTTTTCAACAAACTCTAAGGCACAGGAAGATTCTAATGCTGCTATTAATTCTTCCATTGTTGCTTCGTCATTGCCATATTTCACATTCGCTTCAATTGTACGTGAAAATAAAGTTGCTTTTTGAGGCGCAAAACCAATTGAACTGCGTAATGTTTGTAATTCATATTGATTTATAGGTAGACCATCAATTTTAATAACTCCTTGATCTACTTCATACATTCTTGGTATTAATTGAACAATAGTTGATTTCCCGCTACCAGTCATGCCGATGATACCAATTGTATCTCCTGGATTCGCTTTAAAAGAAATATTTTTTAGTACAGGTTCATTATTTTTGTTATAAGCAAAGCTAACATTTTCAAACTCAACAGCGCCTTTAATCGAGGTAGTCATCGGGTTTTCTATATTTTTAATTTCAGGCTTTTCTTCAAGAACATCCACAATTCGTTTGGCACTTGGTACCGCTCGCGCAATTTGCATTAAAACATTGGTTGACATCATGAGGCCACCCATAATCATCATTAAATAGTTAATAAATGCTAAAATAACACCTACCTGTATCGTTTCACTTACTACTTTGAAGGCTCCCATCCATAGAGCTGCAATAATCCCCATATTCACAACAAAAGCAGTTAAAGGCATTAATATTCCAATAATTTGATCAGCTTTAATATTACGCTTCATTAAAGTTTCATTTAATGTTGTAAATTGCTCTATTTGATGATTTTTACGGTTATAGGCTTTAATAACACGAATACCAGCTAAATTTTCCTGGACTATTGTGTTTACGCCATCAACAGCCTCTTGTACTTTTAAAAATAACTTTCCAGAAATCTTTGTGAAAAAGAAGATTGAAATAGCTAAGATTGGTACGACAACTAATAAAATGGGAAATAGTTCACGAGCTGAAATAAAAACGATAATAACTGCACCAATAAAAGTAAATGGACCACGTACGAATACTTTTAACGACATCGTAAGGGCTCTCTGTAACATTTCTACATCGCTAGTAATGTTCGTAATAAGCTTCCCAAGGGTAAACCGATCTTTATTATTATTTGAAAAATATGTGATTGTTTCATATAAATCTTGGCGAATATCTGCAGCAAAATTAATTGCTGTTTTAGAGGCATAAATAGAACAAGCTGCTCCGCCTATAAGTCCTAATACCGCGCATAAAATCATGAGGCCAAACATTTTAATAACATAGGATGTATCACTTTTCGCAATCCCATTATCGATAATATGCTGCATAATCGTCGGTTGAATTAAATCCATCCCAACTTCAAGCACCATCATTAAAGGAGCAATAATTGCAAAAACCATATATGGCTTCAAATATTTTTTTAGGGACAATACAGCTTGCATGATGTACCTTCTTTCTATGTGATACAAATATTTATGTAAGTCATTTCTGAATTCTCTTATGAGGTTATTCAGGTTTTATCTCCTTTATTTCGGCAGAGACCTCTTCTAATTCAAAGGCTGCCTTGAAATCATTTATAATTGCCTCGGTTGCCTTTAATTCCCCTGCAATTACTTGTTGTATTGATTGATATTCCGGGCATTTTAATTGCTTTCTTAATGTATCTCGTTTTACAACTAACTGCTCATAAAAGGCAAGTGCTCTTCCACGCCTAAAGGTTTTAGCACCATGATGCCTTCTTCCTCTCCTATTGATGTTGTGCTCTAATTCAGTACTAGATGCTTCATTAGAAGAATTATTATGTTCATTCACCATATAAATACCCACCCTTCGCATACAATTGTATACATAAGTATACAATTTTACAATAGTCTTTTTTATGAGCATTTAACACGTCATTTAGATAATAAATATCCTATAATAGTACTAGCAAAAATATTATGAAAAAGAGGGTTGAATATGAAGTTACGAGTTTCTGCAGTACAATATCATCTACATTCTATTGAGTCATTTGAGGAATTTGCTCATCAAAGTGAACATTATATAAAAGCAGCTCTTGAATTTGATACAGAGTTTATTTTGTTCCCTGAATTCTTTACAACACAATTACTTTCCATTAAAGGAAAAGATGGCAAAGCATTAACTATTAATGATTTACCGTCCTTTACAGAACAATATCGCGAGCTTTTTTCTTCATTAGCTAAAAAATATAATATTCATATCATTGCTGGTACACACGTAGTTGAAGTAGATGGAAAACTCCGTAATACAGCGCATTTATTCTATCCGGATGGGCGAGTAGGTACGCAGGCAAAACTTCATATTACTCCTACAGAAGTCCATGAGTGGAATATGTCTCGTGGTGAAGGATTAGAGGTATTTGACACGGATAAAGGGAAAATTGCAATCCTTACTTGTTACGATATAGAATTTCCGGAAATTGTACGTATGGCAAAAGCAAAAGGAGCAGATGTGATTTTCTGTCCATCTTGTACAGATGACCGCCATGGCTTCCATCGTGTTCGTTATACGAGTCATGCCCGTGCAATTGAAAACCAAGTATATGTTGTGTTAACTGGAACAGTTGGCGCATTGCCTACTGTTGATTTTATGCGTGCAAACTTTGGGCAAGCGGCAATTATTACGCCAAATGACGTACCATTCCCTCCTAAAGGGCTTTTAGCTGAAGGTGAAATTAATAACGACATGCTGATTACAGCAGATTTAGATCTTGAGCTTCTTTATAAAGTACGTGAAAAAGGCTCCGTGACAACATGGCGTGACCGAAGAGTTGACTTATATACTGATTGGGAATAGAAAATTTATATGGAGGGGGCAGAAACAGATGTATCGAAGTGAGCAATTATTGTTTGATAACGGAAAGCCAGTACCTATCATTATTCGCAACTATACGAAAGACGATTTTGACGACTTAATCGATATTCAAGCGGAATGTTTCCCACCCCCTTTCCCATCAGAATTATGGTGGAATAAAGAGCAGCTAACAAACCATGTAACCCTCTTTCCTGAAGGAGCTTTATGCATTGAAATAGATGGGAAGGTTGTCAGTTCGTTAACAGGCCTTTGTGTTCCTTTTAATCCTGAACACCCAGATCACACTTGGGAAGAAGTAACTGATCGCGGGTATATTACAAACCACGATCCAGATGGGAATACGCTTTACATTGTTGATATTAGTGTTCGCCCAAAGTTTCGTTCACTTGGCCTTGGTAAAATTATGATGCAGTCGATGTATCATGTCGTTATTGAAAAAGGCTTAGAACGTTTACTTGGAGGCGGACGCATGCCTGGATATCATAAGCATGCTCATCACATGTCTGCTGAGGAATATATTGATTCAGTTATTCGCGGTGAATTACATGACCCAGTCATTTCCTTCTTATTGCGTTGCGGACGTACACCTCTTTCTGTTGTGAAGGATTATTTAGAGGATGAGGAATCTTTAAATTATGGAGTGTTGATGGAATGGAAGAATCCATTTAAAAATCTTTAGGGTTTTCTTCAATTCTTAATTTTCATTTGGACAGAACAAGGAGGAGAAAACATATGAAAGAATATGAGTATACGTTAGTCGATGTATTTACAAATAAACAATTTGGTGGCAACCCTCTTGCTGTATTTGAAAATGCAGAAGACCTAACTACAGAAATTATGCAGTTAATTGCAAATGAATTAAATTTGTCTGAGACAACATTTGTACTATCTCCTAGTTCTCCAAATAAGACAAAAAAATTACGTATTTTTACTCCAAAGTTAGAACTTCCTATGGCGGGACATCCGACAATAGGTACAGCTTATGTGTTGGCTTCAAAAGAAATAATTCCTATTAAAGAAGGCTTCAATGAATGGGTTTTGGAAGAAGGCGTTGGAGACATTCCAGTTACTGTTTATAAAGAAAATAATTATATTACTAAGAGCGAGATGGAACAACCAATAGCAGAGTTTGGAGAAACCTTTACGGATATAGATTTAATTTCACAGCTCTTATCGCTGGAGAAAGCAGATATAGTTCAAACATTACCTATAATTTCTGTTTCATCCGGCGTCCCTTTTTTATTTATTCCAATTAAATCATTAGAAGCAATGAAAAAATTAAACTTTCGTACAGATGTATGGCAGGAACATTTTAGTACACACTTGAATCGTCAACATATCTTTACATTTACGACTGAAACAGTAGAGAAAAATTCACAAGTACATAGTCGTATGTTTGCACCTGCAATGGGTATAGCCGAAGATCCAGCAACTGGAGGAGCAAGTGGACCATTAGGAGCTTATTTAATAAAATATGGAGTTATTCCTAGTGCTGCTGAAGGCGTCTACCATATTAGAAGTGAACAAGGATTTGAAATGGGGCGTCCAAGCTACATTGATATCACAATCCACAAATCTAATAATGATATTCAAAAAATTAAAGTTGGAGGTCCAGCAATTATTATTGGCTCTGGGAAAATTTATTTATAAATAGAATTCGGCTAGAGGGATAATTAAATTTCTCTAGCCTTTTCAATGCATAAAAAGAGCCTCAAAGCAAATTGCCTTAAGAGCTTCAAACTTAAAAACAATTAATTACTTATTTATTACTTAAGTTTTGTTGTGCCATCTTTACAAGTTCCTTAACCATATCTCCGCCTAATCTACCACCAACTTTACCTGCTTGTTCAGAAGTCAATTTTCCATTATAGCCTTCTTTTAAAGGTACACCAATTTCTTTTGCAATCTCATATTTGGCTTGATCTGGATTCGTTGTGCCTGCAACTTTCGCTTTCAAATGATCCAGTCCTTGCCTAGCTTCTGGTACTAGAATTTTATTTCTATTTCTTCGCCCCATAGTTTTGTCCCTCCTTTATTTTTATAATGTCCTGAAAGAGGGAAAACATGTTTAAGATTATTTATTAGATTTTTCTTTTCTTGATTGGGTATATTGTCCTTTAAATGGGAAATCAGTATAGAGCAACGAAAATCGATATATCCTTTGGTAAGTCCAAACAAACTTGAATCATTTCTTAATTTCAAACCATCTACTAATGTGTCTGCTACATTCGAATAGCCTGCTTTTTTTTGAACATATTATCAATACAAATGTTTAAAAAAGGTGGGAATCTATATGGAAGACGCCAAAAAAAGGTTACAAATATTATTAGGTGATACGTTACAAGTTCTGGAGCATATGATTGTAGTAGATTCTGAATATAATGAGATGCTCCGATATATAAAAGATGGTTTAAATGAGCATAAAAGAAAAACTGCAGAGATTTCTCTTGAGGAACTCATGAATGAAGCAAACACTATAATTAAAAAATTAAATGATATTAACAGTAAGGTACAGAAACTAGAGTCAAATTTATTAGAGGACTATAAAAAAACAACAGACAATGATATTGAAGGTTATGAAGATTTATCAATTGATGAGCAAAGAAAACAAACTGAAACTTATCATGATAAAATAGACTATTTGAGTGCTGTAAAGGTTAAAGAAAATATAAATGAGATAATTGAAATATTAGTTAAATTAAAGTCTTAAATAAATTATAAGAAGCCCTTCCAAAATACTTTTCGGAAGGCGCTTTTGTCAAAGGTTTCCTATTGTGTTACTTTCCCATAAATATGCGCAGGTACTTTTAATCCCAAGTGTTCCCGTAATGTATTGCCTTCATATTCTGTTCTGAATAATCCTCGACGCTGTAGTTCAGGTATTAATAAATCTACGACATCCTGTAAACCATCCGGGAAATGCGATGGTAAAATATTAAATCCATCAGCTGCTCCTGTTTCAAGCCATAGCTGTAAATCATCTGCAATTTGTTCAGGTGTACCAACAAGTTCTCGTTGACCACGTGCCCCTGCAATATGTTGGTATAGCTGGCGAATCGTAAAATTATTTTCATCGGCTACCTTTTTTAATAGTTCAACACGACTTCTTGTTCCAGATACTTGTTCTATAGGTGGTAATTCTGGCAATGGTCCATCTAATGGGTAGCCTGTTATATCAAATTCTAAATGTGCACTTAGTCGGGCTAAACCGGCCTCTTCAGGTATTAAATCGACTAATTGTTGTTTTTTATGTTGTGCCTCTTCTTCTGTTTTACCAATGATTAAAAATACCCCTGGCATAATTTTTAAATCTTCAGGTTGACGTCCATATTTAACTAGTCGACCTTTTAAGTCAGCATAGAACTGTCGAGCATCTTCAATTTTTTGTGCAGCGGTAAAAACCACTTCAGCTGTTTTTGCAGCTAGCTCTTTACCTGACTCTGAGGAGCCTGCTTGAACGATAATTGGTCGGTACTGTTTTGATGCAGGTACTGGTAATGGGCCACGTACTGAAAACCAATCACCTTTATGATTGATTGTATGTACTTTAGAAGAATCCACTACTCTACCTTGTTGTTGATCGTAAACAATGGCATCCTCTTCCCAGCTATCCCAAAGTTTTTTCACAACTTCAACAAATTCTTCTGCACGTTCGTATCGTTTACTATGCTCTAAAAATTGATTATTAAAGTTTTGGGTTTCTAATGACACTCCACTTGTTACTACATTCCAACCTGTACGTCCTTGATTTAATTGGTCCAGTGATGCAAATTTCCGCGCAACATTATACGGTTCGTTATGTGTAGTTGAGGCAGTTGCCACTAACCCAATTTTTTCTGTCACTGCACATAATGCACCTAGTAATGTAAATGGTTCATACATTAAGTTTAATGTTTGTTCAAAGCCTGTTGCTGTTGGATCATCACTATTCAATTGATCTGCTAAAAAAATCATATCAAACTTTCCTTTTTCAGCTAACTTTGCCTGTTCTGATAAAAATTTCAAATTGAATAGATGTTCTTTTTTCGTCCCTGGATAGCGCCAAGCTGAAACGTGATGTCCTGGGAACATGAAAAACGCCCCTAATTTCAATTGTTTTCTCCCCATACATTCTCCACCTTTCCTATTTATTTACTACGGTTTCTAAGTAAGAAGGGTTAATAATTGCTTCGTATTTTGAAACCTCTGATTCCGTTGGTATGGATTGTTGTTCAACTAAGAAATCACCAATCTTTTTTAATGACTGCGCAGTATCACCAATATCTCCTGATGTTCCAAGAAATGTATTTGATAATTGTTGATCTGGTGTTATCCAATTTGAACCTTTTGCTTGTTTTGCAGCGTCTTCTTCAGTAATTTGTAGCGCCTCTGCCCAAATCTTTGCTGCTTCATCTGGATTTTCTGCATACAAATCTTGTGCACGTATCAATTGCTCAATGTATAGCTCTACAATTTGAGGATATTTTTCTCCAAATTCTTTATGCACAACACCATAAGTACCTGTTGGGTGTCCTTTTGTTGCTAATTCAGCACTTGAAATTACCTTTGTACCGTCCTTTAGCAGTTCAGTTAATCCTGGATCCCAAGTATATGCTGCATCAATATCACCGCGATGCCATGCAGATAATATATCAGGAGGGGTTAAGTCGACAATTTGTACATCAGCAGCTGTTAAGCCATTTAATTGCAATGCACTTAATAAACTATAATGGGAAGTAGACGCACTCGTTGTTGCAATACGTTTACCTTTTAAATCAGATATTGTTGATATTCCCGAATCATTTTTAACTACTAATGCTTCTGCCTCCCCAACTGTTTGACCAGTCCAGAATATTTCGTATGGAATACCTGAAGATACTGCAATACTAACCGGTGGATCCCCAATACTAATTTGAATATCTATGGATTTGGATAATAGTGCGTTATTTGCATCACGCCCTGCTTGGAAGGATACCCAGTTTAATTTAACTCCTAGTTTATTTAACTCTTCTTCCAACCAGCCTTGTTGTTTTACAATTAAACTATCATCAATATATTCAAAATAGCCGATATTCACTTCTTCTGGTAAGTCTTGCTCTAATTCCGTTGCTTTGTTCGCTGATTCAGACTTAGCTACTTCACTTTCATTATTTGTAGCATTTGAACCTGAATCACCGCATGCAACTAATAAAGTTGCCATTAATACGAAAACCGTTACTGTTATCCATTTTTCCAACTTCATGATTCTGTACCCCCATGTGCTCTTTATGTTTGCTCATTAATTATTTGTAATATTTCTTCTCGAATTTCTTGAAACTCTTTAGTAAAACGGACACTATTATCTTCTTTAGTAATATGTTTTGTAAATGTTGGATTTATTTCTTTTATAACACGGCCTGGGTGTCTGGACATGACGATTACTTTTGTTGCTAATAACAAGGCCTCATCCACATCATGTGTAATGAAAATAATCGTTTTATTTGTTTCTAACCAAATGTCTCGAAGTAAATTTTGCATTTGTTCTCGAGTTAGTGCATCCAGTGCGGAAAAAGGCTCATCCATTAGTAGTACTCGAGGGTTGTTTACTAAAACACGAGCAATTGCTACACGTTGTTTCATCCCACCAGACAATTCATAAGGTTTATTGTTGCTAAATTTAGTTAACCCAATCTTATCTAGGAAATAAGAAACTATTGATGTATCTTCTTTTTTTCGCATTTTTAAGCCGAAATTTACATTTTGTTCAACTGTTAACCATGGATATAGTGCTGGTTGCTGGAATACAACCCCACGATTCCAATCAATGCTTTTAATTTCTGCACCATCAATTTGAGCAGAACCTTCTGTCGGAGTTATAAAGCCTGCCATGATTTTAAGTAACGTACTTTTTCCACAACCTGATGGCCCTAAAATACAAACAAATTCTCCTTCTTTTATATTTAAGTTAATATTTTGTAATGCCAGTACACTTTCTCCCTTAGTTTCATACGCTAATTGAACATTTTTAAGCTCCAATACATTTGCTTTTACTTCAACTTGTGTCATCCTATCGCTCCTTGCATCTTTAATCTTTTCCCTTCCAAGGAACCGCCTTTACCTCAGCAAATCTTAATGCACGGTCTAAAACAATACTAATGACTCCCATAACGATTAAACCCATGAAAATGATATCGCTCCGTAAAAATCGACTAGCATCGATTACCATCCAGCCTAACCCACTCACACCTGCGACCATTTCTGCCGCAACAAGCGTGCCATATGATGCTACCATCGATGTGCGTAAACCAGTAAAAATAAATGGAAGGCTTGCGGGTAATATAATGTAGTAAAATGTTTGCCATTTATTTGCTCCTAAATTGTAAGCGCCTTGAATATACTCTGTTTTAACATTTTTCACCCCTGCCATCGATGAAATAAACATCGGTGCAAAGGCTGCTAAAAATAGTAATACGACTTTTGAAAAATCTCCTATACCAAACCAAATAATTAATACTGTGTAATATGCAAGAGGAGGTAATGATTGATAAAACTCAACAATCGGATCAAAAACAGCTCGAATTTTACTGCTATATCCACTTGCTAACCCTAATAACACGCCTAAAATTGCTGCTAGGATAAATCCAGCTAATAACCGTTTCATACTATCGAATATATGGACTGATAATGAAATGCCCTTATATCCTGTCGATAGTACCTCTTGAAAACCATGTAATACAGTTATTGGTGAAGGGACAATTAACGACGATACAATTTCTAATTTCGTTATTACGTACCACGTAAAACCAATTAATAAAAATGTAGAAATCGTAATAAGTGATTCAATTCTCCAAAATTTAATTTGCTTTTTTTTGCTCTTCCTTAAACTCACTGGTATTTTATTTGAAGTTTGATCTTTAGCCGCATGCAGCTCATTATGTTGAACCACCTTTAAGCACCTCTTTCTAGAACTTTAATTACTTTAATTTGCTAAACAAAAAGTTTCTTCTCGAAATCTCTAGTCAATCCAACCGATTATTTTGAAGAAAAAAAATGAGGCCTTCTAATTAAATAGAAGGCCTCTAGTTTGTCTAGACGGTCCAAATTTGAAATTATATCCCAATTATAACTTATAATTCTTATTGGTCAAGTATGTTTTTTGTTTTTTTAATTTTTAATTGATTGAGTTTTAAATTAATACAAAAATATTCAGTTCGACGATTTTAACGATGTCTCTCCTTCTCTTCGGTTGTTACATGAGCAACTTCTGTTTAGGTATTTCGGATTGATTCATTATTCGCCTCCACCTCACTAATTATCTATATGTAAATAAATACGATGGACGGAAGGATTTATTTCAATCCTTTATTTAATAGTTCTTTTAACATTGTATTTTTTATAGAAAGAAAGTATTGCTTAATTTCACTAGTGTTGCATTAATATAATTTCAATATTAAAAACACTCAAAATCTTCACTAATTTTATTTATGGCAAAGAAAAAGTCCTTTATAATGGATAAGTCAGGTGGTAACCCGTCCAAATCCAC
>JAEXYZ010000027.1 GCA_023405135.1 Bacillota bacterium
TTTACTACTCCACGTCCCGAGTAGTTTGTCAAAGGCTCTTTTCACTTTGACAAGCTACTTGGGATGTGGAACACTCCATGAATGGTTGTTGCGCAGAACAAAAACTTAATTTTTTTGTGTCCAAAATCTTGACGTAGATCCAAATCAATATGTTTAGTTAATGGGAATGATAGATTAAATTAAGGCTCGATTAATTCGGGCCCTTTTTCGTAATTGACTTTATTATTAAATGTATCACTCCATATCATAAAGAAGTATTAACTTAATCAATACCCCTGACAAATTTTACCACTTACTCAAATCATATTTTGGGAATTACTAATATAAGATTGTCTATATCCTTTTCACACCCATCAAGTAGGTACTCCATATGGTCGTTCATTTCTACTTCTTTAATAGAAGTGCATGTTGTTTCAATTATTTCTCCATGACCATATTGATCCATTCGAGTGTCAATTGTTGTCTTTATTATTTCACCATCATATTCAAAATCGTAAAAGATAGGGTCACCTTCTGTCGTATATTTAACTACTCTAATACGATCCGTTAACCTCTGTTGTACATTATTAAAAAATTGTTCAAATCTCTCTTTATTTTTCAATTCACCATGTATTTCAACTATATTTTCTTGAAGCCAAACGCGAGGCGGTACTTCATCTTCTGAATAAATATAAATGTCTGTTGATTTTTGTATATTATTACAACCCGAAATTAAAAGTATAAGTAATAATATGAATAAAAGAAGTGGAAATTTCATAGCTTTTCTCCTCTTTTTTTGCAATTAGACGTTTCAATCAAGAAAAATGTTACAACATTTCAATAGGTTTTTAAGTTCTAAAAAAGCGCTAATCTCCTAAAAAGATTAACGCCTTTAGTTATTAATTTAAGCTATTTTTTTACGAGACCAAAACACAACGGGAATTAGTAGTAATGCTATAAAACCGCCAATAAAAGATAAAGTTGAATAACTTGAATAAGCGACAATCATTCCAGATAAAGCCCCACCAGAAGCTCCTGATAACGCAATTAATACATCCACAGTACCTTGCGTTTTAGCACGGGTCGCCGTACTCGCTGAATCGACAATTAGTGCTGTTCCACTGATAAAGCCAAGGTTCCATCCTAACCCTAGTAATGATAAAGCAACGATTAAGAGAACCATTGAATCACCAGGTGAAATAGCTGCAATAAGTCCTGCTAATAATAAAGTAGTTACTGCAGCAATAGCCATTACATTTCGACCAAACCTATCAACTAGCCTACCTGTAAACAATGAAGGAAGATACATTGAACCTATATGAAATCCAATTACAAGGCCTATTTCTCCTAAACCATGACCATGGTGTCTCATATGAACCGGTGTCATTGTCATAATAGCCACCATAACAATTTGAGTAACAATCATCATGGTCGCACCAATGATAACACCTTTCCTATTTTCTAGTTGACTTGTATCATTAAAAAGGTTCTTAACATTATTTTCTTTAGTATAAGCTTCTAGTGATCTAGCAAGAACTAATGGATCAGGACGTAACATACAAAAGAGCACAAGGCCTGCTAAAATATATGCGGCAGCTGATAAAATGAACGGACCCGCAAGTGATGGAACACCAATAGAATTAGCAAAACTCCCCATTACATTCACTAAGTTTGGACCTGCGACAGCACCAAATGTTGTAAACACCATTGTAGTACTAATAGCAGTTGCTCGCTGTTTATTATTTGCTAAATCCGTTCCTGCATAGCGAGCCTGTAAATTTGTGGCAGTTCCTGCTCCATAAATAAAAAGGGAGGTAAATAAAAGAAAAATGCTACTTGTTAAAGCTGCAATGATTACTCCGATTGCTCCAAGTCCACCTACTATAAAACCTGCTGTCAAACCAGTACGACGACCATAGCGCTGGGAGAGTCTTCCTACAATAAAAGCCGCACCTGCTGATCCTAAGGTGAATAGAGCTGTTGGCAGACCAGCATATGCATCTGTTCCAAGCATTTGCTGGGCAAGAAGTGAACCAACTGTAATACCAGCTGCTAATCCAGCCCCACCAAAAATTTGTGAAACACTAACAACGATTAATATTCTTTTATATAATATTTTTAATTTGTCTTGCGAATTTATTAAACTTTCATTTAATTCATAAATATTACTAGACATCGTTTAACTCCTCACCCATTTTAAATCCCCCTTATTACTTCCTTCAATTGCTTTTTAATATAAAATAAGAAAGGCTCCCCATTATTAGGAAAGCCGCATTAGTAATTCCCGAATAGAATAATATTTTCAGTTTAATAGTGACTGTTATTTTAATGATGAAAATTATACCTTTAACAAAATTTTTCCTGTACTCTGTCTGCTTTCCATCAAATGATGTGCCTCTTGTGCTTGTTCTAGCTTAAATTGATGACCTATTTTCATTTTCAATTGATTTGTAGCTAAGTAATGAAGTACTTGATCTGCCGTATCACGTAAAAGCTCTGGTCTTCTTTTACGGGTAGTTCCAAAACTAAATCCAAGTACTGAACGGCAGCTTGAATGTAAATCTTTCGTATAAAATTGCGCTGCACTACCACTTGAATTTCCGAAATTTACTAATCTTCCGTAATAGGCTAAACATTCAAGACTCTTCTCTGCAACGGTCCCAGCTAATGAATCCAATATAACGTCTGCCCCTTGCCCATCAGTTAAACGCTTCACTTCTTTTACAAAGTCTACGTTCTCATAACAAATAACATGATCAGCACCTGCCTCTTGTGCGATAGAAATTTTATTTTCATTTCCAACAGTACCGATTACACAACCTGCTCCTAAAATTTTGGCTAATTGAATAGCTGTTGTTCCAACCCCACCTGCCGCAGCATGTATAACAACTGTTTCACCTGGCTGTAGTCGAGCAACATCGGCTAAAAGTTTATAGGATGTGAATAATACAATAGGGCAGGCTGCCGCTGTATCAAAGTCAACAGTTTCCGGAAGCACAAATGTAAGCCTTTCGTCTGCAACAACATATTCCGCATATGATCCATTTTCAGGAAAGGCGATTACTCTTTGCCCAACTTTAAACCTCTCGACCTCTGACCCAACTGCTTCAATAACTCCAGTGGCATCTAAACCTGGAACAAATGGAGGCTCCCCTGTATTATGATATTGTCCATATCTCGATTTAATATCTGCAAAATTGACACTTGTAGCTACTACTTTAATTAAAACTTGATTCGACTTAACTTTTGGTATATCAGTAGTTAAATATTTTAATACTTCTGGTCCCCCGTAATTTGTAACCATTACCGCTTTCACAATAGCAACCTCCATTACCCATTTTGATAAATGTATGCTTCCATTACTTTCTCTTATTTTAGTATTCAATAAAAAGTATTAGTATTCCTTCATAACAAAACATTTCAAAGAATAAGATGGGAATATTTAATAAATAATTTAAGAAATAAAAACAGAGAAACCTATACAAGTTTCTCTTACTAAAAAACTACTATCCTTTTAGATTTAAAAATTCACGAACATTTTTTACATATTTTTCCTTTGGGAAAGACTTGTATAAATCACTTGAAACTCTAATCGGATCACCAAAAAAGAATCGCTCATATTGTGTTTGTCTAGTTCCAAATGAACTCATCGTTAAATCCCAAGCTAAACGAAATATTTTAACTCGATCTTCAGCTGATTTCCTAGCCCCTTGAAGATACTGATCTAAATCACGTCGAATATTTGACTGAAACGCATTTTCTGTTGGTAATGTAATCATTCCACTAGCACCTAATAATTGAATGATTTCTATCATGCGTGGGTAAATTTTAGGAAAAATATAACTGGCTACTTTTAGTGGAATAATATCGGGACGCATAAACCCGTATTCATCTAATGTTGCCTGATTTTCTGCTCTTTCAAGTAATGCCTTCATCGTTTCAAGACAGGCAATAATTTCAGAAACCTTTTCGTGTATATGCTGATATTCTCCAATACTAATTGTTTCAATTAGTATCTGAGCAATTCCTAGTAGAAACTCAGTTTTTACGATTTGTCTCGTTAATACTTGTTGTTTTGCAAAAGCATGGAAAGAACTTTGGGTAATAAATTTCTCTGCTACTTCACTATTATTGTAATAAAACACTCTTTCCCATGGAACTAAAACATTGTCAAATACAACAAGTGTATCAATTTCTTCAAATCTGGAGCTTAATGGATGATCAAAACGAGATGTTCCTCCAATAAAGACGTCTCGGCAAATGAATTTTAATCCTTTTGTATTGGATGGAATTGAGCAAGCAAATGCTTCATCTTCGTTAAATAAAAATCTGCCTACACTAAAAACTAATACTTCATCGGTTAAGCCACCTTGTGTAGCAAGTAAGCGTGCACCTTTAATTACGATCCCATCTTCATTTTCTTCAACAACTTTAGCAGCAATTGGTTCTTTACTATTTTCTATATAAAGTTGTGAACGGTTCACTTGTGGACTGATAAAAGTATGAGTAAATGATAAGTCTTTTTCTCTAGCAGTTTTGTAAAATTGTATTAGGTGTTGTGGAAAACAATTTTCTTTTCCCTCTAAAAAGGGTGCTGAAGAAGCAAAGCTCATTAAAACAGTGTTTAAGTAATCTGGGCTTCTCCCCATTATCCCATTAGTATTCCTTGCCCAATGTTCAAACATCTTCCTTCTTTTTATTAAATCTTCCTTCGTTTTAGGTTGTAAAAAGGATAATCCAATCGGTTCGCCAGATTCAGGTGAACAAAAAGTCATTTCACTTTTAAACTTCGGATCTAGTTGCAAGTCATAAAGAGCTGCTTTTTCTTGAATAATTCCTTTAAAATCCGGATGCTCAGAGATTAAACCTTTAATCTTTTTACCATCTAACCAAATTTCATTATTTAACTGATTGATTCGATTAATATACTCATTTCCACTTATAGCCCCCATTTTGCCACTCCTATTAATGTATTTACAAATATTAACTTCCCCTAATATTTTATTAATGTAAATCTAAAAAGGTGATTTAACTTTAGCAATACAAAAAGGATAGATGAAAACAGGTATTATTCCCTGTTCATCTATCCTGATTTTTAGTTATTCTGTTCAATCTTCTTGCGCTGAATCATCTGTGTAGCAAGCCAAAAACCAATCGTTAAAGATAGTGCATCCACTACAAAAATAATAGGTGGTGAAGTGTAACCAGCATAAACTGAAGCAGTAATTAAAGCAATTGATAAACCTAATGCAACAAAATGATTATACGTAATTCGTGTTAACAGAAGTACGATGATCCCTGGTAAAAATAATGCTAGTACTATTTTTACTAAAATTGATTCCATAACAAGCCCCTCTTGTCACAAACAAAAATATACTTATTCAGCAATTAAAAGTCCAATTCGATGATGTTCCCCACTATGAACGACATGCTGTGTTAGTCGAACTTCATTTTGATGGTTTAATACTTCTAGGCGACAATGGGCAGCATTGATTTGCAATGCTTCATACAATTCACGCTCCGAATGTACTTCTATTCCATTTACTTTACGAATAATTTCGCCTACACCTAAGCCCATTTTTTCAGCTGGAGAATTTGGTAAAACACCTGCAATCATAACACCATTTGATTTTGCAGATACTGCGTAAACATCCTTTTGCTCTCTTAGTGCAAATCCGATTGAAATTATAATTCGAGCTATTGCCCCAACGATTAACACAGCAAGACCAACAATCGGTTCAAAGTAAGCTACAAGCCCACCAATTATAATAAGCTCACCTAAAATTAACACAGTCCGACCTAATTTCGGGAAAAAATAAACTGGTAACGTATGACGCGTTACTTGCTGAAAGCCGATAATGATTGGAAATAAAATGAGTGAAAATTGATCAGTACCTAAAGAAAATTGTGGCCACCAGGGGAAATAAGCCGGAATAGCGTTACCAGGTATAACAAAAAAGATTGGTAATAGCCAAACTTTTTTACTTAAAAACGCTACTGCCTTTAAACCACGTTTTGAATTTTCTATAATTGGTGAAGCATATTTCACACCATTTTTTCGAATTAACAAACCTTCTGCTACTAGTAATAACCCAGCAAGTATAGCTATTGTAACGGCTGAGCCTTCATTTACATCCACTCCATCCACTGTCAGACCAAATAATGTAAATGACCACTCTTGTAATCCCATTACCATCAATACGATTAAACTTACTGCAAATAATATAATCGGTGAAAGTAAATGGAAGAAATAAACGACAAGAGATAAGAAGCTTGCAGCCGTCACAATATATAAAAATTGGATTGGTATCGTTAGTCCGAACACAATCGAAATAATGGATATAATAAGGGAAATGAGTAGCCCTTCTTTTAACAATCCAACGGTTTCTGACCAACCCCATAAAATACGGATATGGAAAAATTTTCTCTCTCGTTTAACACGACGATAGCCTAAAAAAATTGCCATTAAAATTACTAAATAAAATATTGGATTTATAAACATCCGACCAATTGCTATAGCAATTTCTCTTAATATATCAGTTATCATTTTTCCACCGCCTGTTTACTACTAATACTGTCATTGTATCAAACGAGTAAACAGTTGCGTAGATAAAAACTTACTATTTTCTAATGAAATTATAATTTAAGTAATAAAAAACTACGAAAATATTATATATCTCCTTGCAATCGATGCAACATTACACTTAACCCCATATTTAGTTGAACATCATTATCCTCATTTTCCTTATACTCCGTTACCTTCTCACGTATCCTTGCAAAGAAAGCATCGTCGATATGACGACCACTTCTTAAATCATTTTGTTTACGGAACAAGGCTACTGCTTCTGCTGTATCTTCATCAAAGAATCCATCTGTTCTTGAAACTGTATAACCTAATCCATTTAATATTTTTTGCGTATATGCGATTTCTTCATTAAAATCGCCTTCTCCATATTCACCACTTAACGGAAGAACTTCCATTGAATATAAAGGATGCTGTTCTACTTCAATGTCAGCCTCAATACCTTTGCTATGAATCCATTCTCTATTTGGCGTTAACCATTTATTTGTAGAAAGCTTTAACTCTCCACCATTTTCTAAATCCCATGTTTCTTGTACGGTGCCTTTACCAAAACTTTTTACCCCAACAATTAAAGCACGTTCCCAGCTTTGTACTGCTCCTGCCATAACTTCGCTTGCAGAAGCGCTTCCTTCATTTTGCATTAAGACTAGAGGAATATTTTTCATTTTTTCTAAATATTGTTTATCCTCTTCAATCTTTCCTGTTTTTAATTCCTCCATTGCCCCTTGACCATTTTGCATATAGGCAAAAACTGTATTCTGATTTTCAATACTACTTACAACAGCAGCTACGCTATGTAAATACCCACCTGGATTATCTCGCAAGTCAACAATGAGGCCTTCTACATCTTCACTAATTAAATCCTTTGTTGCTTTGATCCACTCTTCGGCTGTTTTTTCTCCAAACATCGAAATTGATATGTAGCCAATATTTGTTTCTCCAACTTTTAATACTTTTGATGCAACTGTTTTGTTGTCAATTTCAGCTCTTACTACATTTACCTTTATATGACGTTCAGTGCTTGGACGATATAAGACGAGTGTTACCTTCTCACCTTTTTCTCCTTGAATAAGCTGCATTACTTCACCAATTGTTTTTCCTTCAATACGTTCATTATCAACTTGAACGATTTCGTCAAAAGGACGAATCCCCGCTTTTTCTGCAGGTGATGATTTAACAGGAGACACAACGATATATTTCCCATTCTTCTCCGTAATCTCAATCCCAATGCCAACTCGTTGTCCTGCTAATGTCTGCTTTTGGACCTCTGCTTCTTTTGCTGTATAGTACGTACTATAAGGATCTTTTATTGCATTTGCCATCCCCCGTAAAGCACCTTCAACAATTTCTTCCTCACCTGTGCCATAAACAGATTTTTGTGTGATAAGTGAAAATGCTTGGTCAATCACTGAAATACTGCTAACATCGGATACTTCAGTTTCTTTATTAGTTGACCACTTTTGCCATAGTAAAATGGAAGCGACAACTAAACTTATTACAGTTAAAGATAAAAAAATTCGACTCTTTCTCATTTATTTTCCTCCTCTCGTTCAATCTATGAAAAAACGAAAGGGGTTAACACATTTTTTACTACTATAATTGCTGATTTCAGCTCTAAATTTATTTGTATAAAATCAATATTTTTCCCTACATAAGTTGAGTGACAAAAAAAGTGTACGCTCGTATTTCGCTCTAATTAATAAATTTTTGTAAAAAACAAAATCTGCTCATTAATTATAATGAACAGATCTTTTACTAACATTATTTATTTTACTCCAAACTAGCTCTACTAATTAAAGAAGCTAACCATATGTTAATTAAAAGTGTAAAGTGATTTTACGATGTGCCTCATTTTAATCTAAACTTGATACCAATTTTTTTAAGGCCTTTTCATTTAATGGACCAACAATATGGTGTTGAATGCGCCCTTTACTATCAATCATAAAGGTTGAAGGAATCGTCAATACTTCATATGTTGCATTTAACCCTTCTTGTTCCATTAAAGGTATTGGAAATGTCAGTTCATAGCTATCTACAAATTGTTGAACAATCTCTTCTGAACCGTCTGTATAGGTTAAATTAACTGCAACAATCTCAACATTTTCTTCTTCTGCATATTTTTCATAATACTCTTGTAAATGAGGCATTTCTTGCTTACACGGCGGACACCATGTTGCCCAGAAATTTAAAATCACTTTTTTACCTTTTAATTGTGATAAAGTAATACTTTCACCTGATAATGTTTGTAATGTAAAATCAGGTGCAATTTGTCCTCTTTCTAATCCTTCTTCAAGTTCCATTTCATAGCCAAGTGCATTTTCATTTATTGCCTCGCTTGCTTCAATTTGTTTTTTTATATAAGTGCCAACCATAATGACAACTAGTGCCATGACAATTAATAGACCAACTGTTTTCTTTTTCATTTTCCACTCTCCGATAGAAAAATTAATTCTTCATTGGTGATTTTTCATTACTAGAATATCATATATCAATAACTAAAAGAACAAAAGGCAAGTCAACTTTCATAAAAAATAGGCTTAGTTGTGAACATTCACAACTAAGCCTATTATCTAACGTTTTATAAAGGAATATAACGTAAAGGGTTAACATTCCCTGCTTTTTGTCCTTGCCAAGGTCCAATGTGTACTTCAAAGTGTAGATGTGAACCTGTAGAGCGCCCAGTATTACCCATTTGAGCAATTTGTTGACCTTTTTCTACAACATCTCCAACCCCTACATTATAGGAGTTTAAATGTGCATATACTGTTGTATAAATTTCCCCGTTCAAAGAGTGGGTAATAATAACAACATTTCCATAAGTAGAAAGTGGTCCCGCATAAACAACAGCTCCTCCTGCTGCAGCTACGATAGGTGTCCCGATAGAATTTGCTAAGTCTATTCCGTAATGGAACTCTGATCCAGCACCTATATTACGCCATCCATAACCACTTGATAAGCGTCCATTTGTAGGCTTTGTCCAAGTACCGTCCGAAACTGCTGGTAAAGAACCTCCATTTTGTTGTTCACGTTGACGAATCAATTCAATTTGTCGCTTCTGCTCAGCAATAATCTGTTCCTGTAAATCTTTACTTACTTCCAATGCTTCGGAATATTCTTCCTCTAATACTTGTTTCTCTTTTGCAAGTTTTTCTTGTTCAGCTTCTAATTCATCAATCAATTGATTCTTTTCTGTCTTTTGTGAATCAAGTGAAGACTTTAATTTCTCAAGCTCAGCTTTATCCGATTCAAGCTCTTTCTTCGTATTTTCTAAAATTAGCTTTTGCTCTTCTAATTTTTCTTTGTCATTTTTTTGATCGCGCATAATTTGACGATCCGCTTCCATTAATGTATTAACTGCTGAGAATCGGTCAATAAAATCTACGAAACTATTAGCACCTAATAATACATCAATATAGCTAACTGTACCATTTTCTTGGATAGCTCTTGCTCGTTCTTGAAGAAGTTCATCACGTTGATCAATTTTTTCCTGAAGCTTGGCCATCTCAGCTTGTAATTTTTCAATTTCAGCCTCTGCAGTTTTAATTTCTTTAGTTACAGCAGAAATCTCATTATTTGTTTTTGTTATTTTTTCACTTAGCTTCTTAATTTGAGCTAGCAGTTGATCTTGCTTATTTTCAATTGAATTAAGTTGGTTTGATTTGTTTTTAATTTGACTATTTAGTTCATTTTTTTGACGTTCAATTTTTGATTTTTGATCTTTTAAATCTGATAAACTAGCAGCATATGTAATAGGCATCTGTATAAAAAGTAACATTGCTATTGCTGCGATGAAAATTTGGAATGGCTTTTTTCTTATTAGTTTCACCGATAAAGACTCCCTTCCACTTAATCCACATTTCTACTTTTTTCGAAAAAGAAATGTTGTTTGTTAAATCTTTAAAAACCTACGAACAGACATGAAGCTTCCCCAAATACCAATAAAAATACCAAGTAATAGAATCAATGCATTCACTTGATATAGTAAAGGTGTCACATCAAGCATTTGAAGTAGTTGTCCATGCAGTCGAGGTTGTAAAATGTTGTACACATTGTAATAAACAATGGAAACAACGACCATTGGGATAATTGCACCTAAAATTCCTAGCCACATTCCTTCTAATACAAATGGAATACGAACAAAAGAATTTGTTGCCCCTACAAGTTTCATAATTTCTATTTCATCCTTACGTGCAATAATCGTAATACGGATTGTATTTGAAATTAAGAAAATTGCTGTAAAGAGTAACCCTAATATTAATACTAAACCGACATTTCGACTCGTATTTAAAGTAGTAAATAATTTTTCAACTTTACCTTCTCCATACTTAACGTCATATGTATTGTCGAGTTTCTCTATTTTTTTCGCAACAGCTATTGTTTGCTGAGGGTCTGTCGCTTTTACATAAAGCACATTTCGTAAAGGATTACTTTGTTCAAAAAGACTTAAATCATCACCAAAATCTTCAATTAAATTGTTTAGCTCTTGTTCCTTTGATGAATACACAACCTCTTCTACATCCGGCAAGCTTTTAATTTCATTCATTAGCTTTTCTTCAGCTGCTTTTGCTTCGGCAGGATCTTCAATAATTTCAATAAGAACACGAATTTCTACATCATTTTCAATATCGTCTGCTACTTTGTTTAAATTCATCATAATGACTGTAAATACGCCAACTAATAGAAGTGTAACTGTTACAGCACTGATAGAGGCGAATGTCATCCAACCATTACGGCTTAATGATTTAATACTTTCACGGAAATGTCGACGAATTGTTCTACCCTTCATAGCCGTATTCACCTCCGTATACATCACGGACAATCATGCCACCTTCAATTGCTATAACACGCTTACGAATTGTGTTTACAATTTCACGGTTATGCGTCGCCATTACAATTGTCGTGCCACGTGTATTAATTTCTTCAAAAATATTCATAATTTCCCATGATGTTTCAGGATCTAGGTTTCCTGTAGGCTCGTCCGCAATCACAACTTTCGGCATGTTCACAATCGAACGTGCAATTGATACACGCTGCTGTTCTCCACCAGAAAGCTCGCTTGGCAGCATACGAACTTTATGCTTTAAACCAACTAACTCTAATACTTCCATCACTCGCTTGCGTATTACTTTTGGTTGTTCCTCAATTACTTCTAAGGCATATGCTACATTTTCATAGACATTTAAACGAGGAAGCAATTTAAAATCTTGGAATACGACCCCTAGCTGACGTCTAAAATTTGGAACTCGATTATTTTTTAGCGTAGATAAATTCGTCCCAGCAATGATAACATCACCTGACGTCGGTTTTTCTTCGCGATACATTAATTTAATAAAAGTAGATTTCCCAGCACCACTAGGACCTACAACGTATACAAATTCGCCTTGTTTTATATCAACGGTAATACCGTTAACTGCAACAACACCGTTAGGATATTTTTTGACCACATTATTCATTTGGATCATTAACTAAACCACCTAAACTATTAAATAGATTTTTTCGCTCACCAACCATTATAGCATTCATTTTATCTATTTTTATTACATTTTCTTTTCATTATTATGGGTATTACACAAAGATTTACGAGTTCTGTTATATTTCTTATGAGTAATGAACTACTAATAATATATTTTTCTACTTTTTCCCATAATTTTTAGTAGCTTCATCATAAATTATTCCATAAAGAGTCAAAAATCCCTTCCATTTTTCATTAATTTATAAAAAAATACAAAAAATTGAACTTAATAAAATTAAAGATGATTGTTCTAATAAATGTCATTCATAAAAAACAGTAAATGATGCTTGGATAAAAATGCTGATTTTTAAAGTTTGATTTTCAATTAAAGTCGCAGCGAAAGATTAATCAAAATGGTTTTTCAACCGATTTATCATGTCGATACAGTCTTTATAATAAAAAAATCACTTTAACTCATGAAGAGCTAAGTGATCTTTTCCTTAGAATAAATAGCTTTATTAAAAAAGCGTTACGTATCTTATACACTTTGATATTAATAGTTTTATATTTCTTTTAATTATATCTTGTCAATTCTTCTGAAACTGAGTTTAAAAAATCATTTTCAAATTTAATAAAGTAAGCCCCATCTATCTGCGTATCCATCATTCCTTCGATTAGTGATACTACTTGTATCAAAGGTAGTTCCATTTTATTTTCAAACAATTGTTCAAATGGAACATTGCCTTCTATTTTAGTAGTTAGTTCTTTTAGTTGTGTTTGTGGGAGTTCGTTTTTTGTTTTATTCATAACAGTGCTAATGAGGTTTAATAGGTCATCTTCAGCTAAGCTTTTTCCCGCTGTAGCATCCATTAATAATGCCACAACCTCTTCCCCATTCAAATGATTCGTCCCCTTTTTGAATTCAAATGCCACTTGATTTATAGCTCTTACTCGAATATTTTCTTGCAAGTCGTAATCTATACCATTCACGGAATCAATCACTGTTGAAAAGTTTTCTAAATCCATAACAGCATAATAATCAATAGTTAAATCTAATAACTTAGAAACTGTAGTTCTTACATTTTCAGCTCCTCCCGTACCATAGGCATAAGCAAATAATAATTTATCGTATGAAGTAGTCCCATCATTCTTATCCAATATGGGAGCATAAGTATCACTAGGGATAGATAGAACTTTCATCATCTTTTTATCTTTACTATAAGTGAGTACAAGGTTAAGGTATATTCTGTTATCCATATCTTTCGCCTTCACCGTAATTAGAGTGGTAAAATACTCGTCTTCTTGAGCTACTACTCCAATTGAATCAGTTTCATTATTTTTATTAATAATGTTTTCTTGTAGAATCATTGGCATAAAGAAAAATAAACACAAGCCTACCGCTAACAAAGAAACAGTCAGTGGAGCAAATTTTTTTGAAATAGATACTAAAGATTTCTTTTGGATATTATTCTTTTCCATTTTATAAAGTTGTTCAAATACTTCATCACGGTCTTCCTTCGAAAATGTTAGTTCTTGATTAGACATTTGGCTAAATGTATCTTTCAAACTTCTATCTTTCACTAAGTTCAGCCTCCTTTAACATCGTCTCTAATCTTTGTTTATCTCTTCTTAACCGAGTTTTTACTGTATTAACGGAAATATTTAGAACTTTAGCTATTTCATCTGTTTTTAATGAATCATGGTAATATAGATATACTACTTCTCGATACTTTTTTGGAAGAGAAATGATCGTCTCATTCATTTGTTCGTTATTGTAATGATTTATAACGGATTTCTCTACTGATGGTAATACTGACCTGGTAGTTTCATTTACTTTTTACTTGAACCATTTTGTAATTCCAACTTTTTAAATAATCTTTACATTCGTTAATAGTGACACGATTAGCCATGTTTTGATCTGTGCGTCATAGCGAAACGAATCAAGGTTTTTGTAGCATTTGATAAATGTATTTTGAACCATATCTTTCGCAATATCTGTATCTTTCACATAAGAAAATGCCAACCTTACTAACTCATTACCGTATTCAATCATTACTTTTTCTAATATGTAATCTTTTTCTGTCTTGTCCAATCTACTACCCTCTCTTTCAACCTACTTTAAATTCTGCTATTAGACGATTACCAAATCATAATAGGTTCAATTTTAATAAATAATGTTTACAGTGATCACCTTTTTTTGGCAACCAAAATTAATACATAAAAAAAGCATCCTTTTAAGATGCTTTTTTATGTAAATCTTCTATACATTGTCCCATAAACAAGTAGTAATATCGTTTTAATTTTGTGTTACTGAAAAATCATAACGATAACAATAATTGTACAGATTAATTATTTCCAGTTTCGTCGGCACTTTCGGATTGTTTGCGGGGCTTCCACTTGCGATTGCATCTGTTGACATTTTATCAATTACCTGTTGAAATTTTTGTTCATCAATTCCCCATGTTTTCAAATTTGGGATATTTAAGTCACAGCAAAGTTGTTTAATTTTATTAATGGTAATATCAGCTAATTCTGTATCCGCTAATGTTGTTGATTCTGGAAAAATCATACGTCCAATTGATGCCAGTTTATCAATAGCTGAATCTTTCGTATATTCAAGTACTCCAGGAAGCAACATAGCATTTGAAACACCGTGTGGTACATGGAACAATGCCCCAATCGGTCGTGACATTCCATGAATTAGTGTGACTGAAGCATTACTAAAAGCGATTCCAGCCTGCATAGAAGCAATCGCCATTTTTTCTCTTGCGTCTGTATTTTCCCCATCTTCATAAGCTACCTTTAAATTGTTTAAAATTGCTTCTATTGCAGATAGTGCCAGAGTATTTGTTAGCGGCTGTGAAAGACGTGATATATAAGCTTCAATCGCATGACAGAGTGCATCAATTCCAGTTGCTGCTGTTACAGTCGGTGGAGCAGAAGTTGTAAGCATTGGATCTACAATGGCCACTTTTGGCAAAAATGCTGGATGTTTAATCATCATTTTTATATCTTCTCTAGTGTTTGTAATGACTGTAACGTTTGTTACTTCTGATCCAGTTCCAGCCGTGGTTGGAATTGCAATAAGTGGAATTGGGTTATTTTCGACTGGAGACCTCCTACCAATATAATCCCCGATGTAACCTCCATTTGTTGTTAACACAGCAACTGCTTTAGCAGCATCAATACAACTACCTCCACCAATAGCGACAATAACATCACATTGCTCTTTTAAACAAAGCTGAAGTGCCTCGTCGACATGTAAATCTGTTGGCTCAGTGTTAACTTCTAAATATGAAACATAAGAAACTTCCAGCTCCTCTAGAATGTTCTGGCATGTTTTTACATGACCTATTTTTTCGATAATACGATCACTAATTAAAAGCACTTTCTTTCCATAAGTCAATACTTGTTCTCCAAGCCGGGATAAAGAATTTTTTCCGTAAAAAACAGAATTCGGTATACTAAACTCCGAAAATGTTTTCATATATTTCCCCCGTCTACTTAATTTAAAAAATCCAAAGATCTAGTATTTATTAATAGTTCATTTCTTCTAAAGTATTAATCTAATTTAAATTTTATGATTCATCTAATGATAATTAGAAACAAGAACAATTCCTGTCTTTCCTTCACATTCAATCATTCAAATGAAGGCTCCTGATAAATTCAGATTCAGCTTAATTAAAGTGTCTAGAACTTTGTATTTCTTGGAAAATAGTTATATTTTAATAGCCTGGGATTCGTGAACATCTAGTAGGTATGGACAAATAATATTCGAAATTTCATATAGATCTGAACACATCTTTTGACGTACGAATATTACTAGAATAATTGCATTATCATAATTACTTTTTTCCCTCAAATGAAAATAGACGCATTTCTAATTTATGAAATGCGCCTAAACTAGCATTATTGTTGCCATTCAAATGAATTTTTGCTCACCATTTTTATAAAGAGCAATAAAATAATCATAACCGTCATTATTCGATTGATAAAAATAATAATCGCCTATTTGAGCTTCAATTGAATTTGCTCCAATAGTTTTGTTTTTTCTTCATCTCTGTATAATGAAATAGTTTGTTGTATAAAATTTTGAATTTGATTATTTACCTTAGTTACATTCTCTTCCGAAATCAGTATCATACCACTATTATTTAAATTCTGTTCTGTATCATATTTAAAAACATTAATCCATTCACCGTCACCATTAAAACTGACGTCTGAACCCCACATTTCATTTATTTCAACTGGTAATGGAAGTTTTACTCCCTATTTTTCCTCGTAGAAATTAATCATATCTTGAGGGGATGTTTTCGTATTCCAAAAGAAAACAATTCCTAATGTCATTATTAATAAAAGTATTATGATCCACTTTTTCACTGTACCAAGGTTGATCGAAATTCTGCTCTGTTTAACAAGTGTTTAGTCATACCCATTTAGAAAAGAATTTTTTGATTCTTATATACTTTAACATAAATATCCAATTAACTTTTGAGTGTTGTAAAAATAATGTATTGCACTCGCCTGTTTATTAAAGGAGGAGCCTATTTTAGCTGTTTTCGTAATATATAGTTAGCCCGAATAATAAAAAACGAACCGTATTATACGATTCGTTTTTCACATATACTATTCAGCATTATATCTAACAATAACAGTACCTGTTCGAGATTCTCCAGTTAATTTTAAAATGTTGGCATTTTCTATGATTTTATCGAAATGTAACGTTTTTAGTAAAAATTGATCGCCTTCAACTCTCGTGACTACATCTGCTAAACCAACATCCGCTTTTCCGAAATTCGTTGTAACTTGTCCGTCAAGGGATAATGTTTTCGGGACATACAATTCAACCGCTCCAGCAACAGTTTGCGCTTTAATTTTCCGCGCATTTTGAGCCTGGGTAGTAACAACAACTGCACCATTTACTGATTCAGCTTCTACTTCTTGTAGATGTCCATCAATATAAATTCGGCCATTGACTGTTTCAGTTTCAAGATCTTCCCCTTGCACATTTCGAATTTCGATTGCGCCATTGCCCGTTTCTATTTTTGCATGTTGGAAGGAAGACTGATCCACCTTTACCGAACCATTATATGTTTTTGCCTTCAAAAGCTTCGAATTTAACTCTTGAATTGTAATTCCACCATTTAATAAGCGTAAAAAGAAAATATCATATTGCTTCTCTGGTACAATAAATCGAAGGGATACTTGTGTCATTTTAGACGGCACAGTAATTGTTAATTTTCCATCTTGTAATTTTAAAAACTCTTCCTCAAATTGTGCCTTCGTTTTTTCTTCATCATGTTCACTTAACGTAGTTTTAATATTCGCTTCTATTAAAAATTGTTGATCTTCAGCTTTTACAACTTCAACTTTGCCATTTGGAATTTCAAGTTCAACTCCTCTTACTTCTTCTGCGTTAAAGGCATAGTTTTTCATAAATTGAACTTTTTCACCAAATGGAAATTCCAAATCAATTTCTTTTAGTTTTGAGAAGGTTGTATTCATTAAGCCCATGACGCGATTACTAAAATGTGATAAATCTTCTTTTAAATCATTCATAAATTCATCCATTTTTTTGTTTGCTTCTTTATTATTAAATGTTTTGCCAAACATATCTTCAAATCCAGATGTTTTCGATGTGTTATCTTTTTCAGCAGTTGATTGCTGTGAGCTATTGCTCTCTTGTGATGTGTGTTGTTCTTCTTTCAATGTTGAAAGAGGAACACTGTTTGATTGAGTGGATTCTTTTTCTTTTGTTAATGCCTCTAGTAAAACAATGGCTTCTTCTGCAGAGATTGTTCCGTTTTCGACTAATTTTAAAATTCGTTTTCGTTCGTTTTCCATAAATAAAAAGCCTCCCTCTATTGTATATACAATTATACGCAGAGGGAGGGCGAAAAGTTTCATCTTTAGTTATAGCTAATTTTATTCATTGTTCATGCTATTTATTAGAGGCGTCCACTAATAGCTCTTTCATCCGTTTTCGATCACGTTCTAAAATCGGCTTTAAATAACGTCCTGTGTAAGAATTTTTATTGTCAGCGACTTCTTCAGGTGTACCCGTAGCAATAATCGTTCCACCTTTGTCACCACCTTCTGGACCTAAATCAATAATATGGTCAGCTGTTTTAATGACATCTAAATTATGTTCGATTACTAGAACGGTATCCCCATTTTCAACAAGTCGTTGTAAAACTTTTAATAAACGAGCGATATCTTCAGCATGTAATCCAGTAGTTGGCTCGTCTAAAATATAAAAAGATTTTCCCGTTGAACGACGATGTAGCTCAGAAGCAAGCTTCACACGCTGCGCTTCTCCCCCTGATAAAGTGGTAGCAGGTTGACCAAGCTTCATATAGCCTAAACCTACATCGACAATTGTTTGAAGCTTTCGTTGAATCTTTGGTACATTCTCAAAAAATACAACCGCATCTTCAATGGTCATATCTAATAATTCAGCAATATTTTTTTCTTTATAGCGAACTTCCAATGTTTCACGGTTATAACGTTTGCCATGACAAACTTCACACGGTACATATACATCAGGTAAGAAGTGCATTTCGATTTTAATAATGCCATCTCCACGGCACGCTTCACAACGGCCGCCCTTTACATTAAAACTAAAGCGCCCTTTTTTATATCCACGAACTTTTGCTTCATTCGTTGCAGCAAATAAATCACGAATATCATCAAAAACACCAGTATATGTTGCTGGATTTGAACGTGGTGTGCGTCCGATTGGTGATTGATCAATATCAATTACTTTATCTAAATGCTCGATACCTGTTATTTCTTTATGAACACCCGGCTTTGTACGTGCGCGATTTAATTTTTGTGCCAAAGCTTTATATAAAATTTCATTGATAAGTGTTGACTTCCCTGAACCAGAAACACCTGTTACTGCAATAAATTGGCCAAGAGGAATATCAACTTTGACATTTTTTAAATTATTTTCGGAAGCACCTTTAATTGTTAGCTTTCTTCCGTCAGATTGTCTGCGTTCGATTGGCAGTGGAATAAATTTTTTCCCACTTAAATACTTCCCTGTAATCGATGCATCATTGTGCATTACTTCTTCTGGAGTACCAACTGCCACAATTTCACCGCCATGAACACCTGCACCAGGACCAACATCAATTAAATAATCGGCTGCCATCATTGTATCCTCATCATGTTCAACGACAATTAACGTATTTCCTAAATCACGCATATTTTTTAATGTTGCAATTAGTCGGTCGTTATCACGCTGGTGTAAACCTATTGATGGTTCGTCCAAAATATAAAGAACACCAGTAAGTCGTGAACCAATTTGAGTTGCAAGTCGAATCCTTTGCGCCTCTCCTCCAGATAAAGTCCCTGCAGAACGAGATAGTGTTAAATAATCTAATCCAACATTTATTAAAAAGCTTAATCGTTCAGTAATTTCACGGATAATTAATCGCGCTATTTGCATATCTTTTTCAGATAATGTTAATGAAGAGAAAAACCCATACATTTCAGAAATCGAATGCTGCGTTGCTTCCGCAATGTGTAAACCTTCCACTTTTACTGCCAATGTTTCAGGCTTTAATCGATATCCTTTACATGTTGGACATGGCTGCTCTGCCATATATTTTTCCATTTGTTCACGTACCCAATCCGAAGTTGAATCTCGGAAGCGACGTTCTATATTATGCACCACCCCTTCAAACTCAATATTTTTATCATGTACACTACCGTATTCATTTTCATAATGGAAATGTATTAGTTCTTTACCGGACCCGTATAAAATTTTATCCATTTGTCCCTTTGGAATTTGTGACACAGGAACGTCCATTGGGATACCGTAATGGTCACATACCGCCTTTAGTAGTTGAGGGTAGTATTGTGAGCTAGTTGGCTCCCATGCTGCAATGGCATGTTCTTCTAGTGTTTTATCCCAATCAGGTATTAATAAATCTAAGTCCACTTCTTGTTTTGTTCCAAGCCCATCACAGGACGGACAAGCACCAAATGGACTATTGAAGGAGAACATTCGTGGTTCTAATTCACCAATTGAAAAGCCGCAAAGTGGACAAGCATGATGTTCACTAAACAGTAATTCCTCATGCCCCATAACATCTACTAGCACTTTTCCATCTGCAAGTCGGCATGCAGTTTCTAGAGAATCACTTAGTCGCGCTGCAACGCCCTCTTTAATGACAACACGATCTATAACAACTTCAATATTATGCTTTTTGTTTTTATCAAGTTCAATAGAATCATCTAAATCGCGCATTTCTCCATCAATTCGGACGCGAACATAGCCTTGCTTTTTTAAATCCTCTAGTAGTTTTACGTGTGTTCCTTTTCGCCCTGAAACCATTGGTGCTAACAATTGCATTTTTGTACGTTCTGGATATTCTAAAAGACGATCTACCATCTGTTCAATCGTTTGTGAAGTAATTTCTGTGCCGTGATTAGGACAAATCGGTTTTCCGATTCGCGCATAAAGAAGGCGTAAATAATCATAAATTTCAGTTACTGTACCCACTGTTGAACGAGGATTTCTGCTCGTTGTTTTTTGGTCAATTGAAATTGCAGGAGAAAGACCCTCAATAGAGTCGACATCCGGCTTGTCCATTTGTCCTAAAAACTGACGGGCATATGCAGAAAGTGACTCGACATATCGCCGTTGCCCTTCTGCATAAATCGTATCAAAAGCAAGCGATGACTTCCCAGAGCCTGATAAGCCTGTTAATACAACAAGCTTATCTCGGGGAATAGTTACATTAATATTTTTTAAGTTATTCGAACGTGCACCTTGCACAACTATTTCTGTATTTTTCACGTTTTGGTCACCCTTCTACCTTCAGTTCAAATATCGTATCTCGTAATTCTGCTGCACGTTCAAAATCAAGTGCTTTTGCGGCTTCTTTCATTTCATTTTCAAGAGACGCAATCAATTTCTCGATTTCGTCTTTTGACAACTTTTTGCCCTTTGTCACTTTTGTTACATATGTTTCTTCCTCTTCGGCCGCTTGTGTTGCACGAATTAAATCTGGAATTTTCTTTTGAATTGTTTTTGGTGTAATACCATGTTCTTTGTTATATGCCTCTTGAATTGCACGACGACGTTTTGTTTCATCAATTGCCTTTTTCATAGAATCCGTCATATTATCTGCATACAAAATAACATGTCCATTCGCATTACGTGCAGCTCGTCCAATTGTTTGAATAAGAGAACGTTCAGATCGTAAAAACCCTTCTTTATCAGCATCGAGAATTGCTACAAGGGAAACTTCTGGTATATCAAGACCTTCTCGCAATAGGTTAATTCCTACGAGCACATCATATGTTCCTTTACGTAGTTCCCGAATAATTTCAATTCGTTCTAGTGTTTTAACTTCTGAGTGAAGATACTCGACTTTGATGCCCATTTCCTTTAAATAGTCTGTTAAATCCTCTGACATTTTTTTCGTTAGAGTCGTAATTAGGACACGTTCTTTTTTTCTAATACGTTCATTAATTTTATCGATTAAATCATCAATTTGTCCTTCAATTGGGCGTACATCAATTGTTGGATCAAGCAGCCCTGTTGGACGAATAATTTGCTCCACCATTACTGGTGTATGCTCCATTTCATATGGACCAGGGGTTGCAGATACGTAAATTGCCTGATGGATATGCTGCTCAAATTCCTCAAACTTTAACGGTCTATTGTCTAATGCTGACGGTAAACGAAAACCATGCTCTACTAACACATTTTTTCGTGCTTGGTCACCGTTATACATTCCACGTACTTGTGGTAATGTTACATGACTTTCATCCACTACAAGTAAAAAGTCTTTCGGGAAGTAATCGAGCAATGTATACGGTGTTACACCTGCTTCTCTTAACGTTAAATGTCGAGAATAGTTTTCGATTCCTGAACAGAAGCCCATTTCTCGCATCATTTCTAAATCATACTTCGTTCGTTGTTCTAAACGTTGCGCTTCAAGTAATTTATCTTCAGCTCTGAATTTTGCAAGCTGTTCCTCAAGCTCTGCCTCGATATTTTCAATGGCCTTCACCATTTTTTCCTCTCGAGTAACGAAGTGAGAAGCTGGAAAGATAGCAACATGATCGCGATCACCTAAAATTTCACCCGTTAATGCGTCCACTTCTCGAATTCGATCAATTTCATCGCCGAAAAATTCGACACGAATACATTTTTCATCCCGTGATGCTGGAAAAATTTCAACAACATCCCCACGAACTCTAAACGTCCCTCGTGTAAAGTTTATATCATTGCGTTCATATTGAATGTCTACAAGCTTTCGCAACAATTGATTTCGTTCAATTTCCATTCCTGTTCGGACCGATACAACCATTTCACGATATTCTTCTGGATTACCTAAACCATATATACAAGATACTGAAGCGATGATGATAACGTCTTCCCGTTCAAACAACGCAGATGTAGCAGAGTGACGTAGTTTGTCAATTTCATCATTAATGCTTGAATCTTTTTCTATATACGTATCAGTTTGTGGAACATACGCTTCTGGTTGATAGTAGTCGTAGTAGCTGACAAAATATTCAACGGCATTGTTCGGGAAAAATTGTTTAAATTCGCTATACAGCTGCCCAGCAAGTGTTTTATTATGTGCTATTACTAATGTCGGCTTTTTTACTTCTTTTATTACATTGGAAATGGTAAATGTTTTCCCTGTACCAGTTGCCCCAAGTAACGTTTGATGACGTTTACCTTCCTTAACACCTTTAACGAGTTCTGCAATAGCTTTCGGCTGGTCCCCACTCGGTTCGTAGGCGGAATACAGTTTAAAAGTTTCGGCCATTCGTTGTTCGTCCTTTCACCCAATTCTTGTATAATTATTTTAGCATATCCATTTACAAATTTCGAATAAAAAGCGAACATATATTCTTTAAAGCTATTTCATTTTTAGTTTGTCGGGATTATTTGAGTTTTTTTCGGGAATATTGATTGGTTTGTCGGGATTTTAATCGATTTTGTCGGGATTACTGCTGAATTTGTCGGGATTCTAATTACTTTCACATTAGGAAGATTAGTTTGGTGAGATTCTCCCTGAATTGAAAATTGACTTTTAAGTAAAAAAAGCACACTTCAGTAAATTCTGAAGTGCACTTTTCTAAACTCTTTTTTATCGAATTGTTTCTAAACTTTCTTTCTCAACAATTTTGCCTTCAAATGCCGCTTTATAAATCGCGAAAATATCATCTTTTAGCAACGGCATAGGACTGCGTGCTAAAATCCGCTTTTGCTCAATAGCATCATTTGTTAAACCTTCCAGTGCGTCTTCTGTAATATTGAATCCTTTTAAAGTAGATGGGATATTAACATCCTCTACTAGTCTTTTTAATTCTTCTACACATTTATAAGATGCTTCTTCTTGCGATAAGTTTACCGCGCTAAAGCCCATCGCTTCATAAATATCTTTCATTCGTTTTTCACAACTTTGACGAATATAGCCCATTACATATGGAAGTAAAACGGCATTAGAATCGCCATGAGCAATATGGAATTGCCCGCCAATTGGATACGCCAATGCGTGAACGCCTGCTACTCCTGCATTAAAGAAAGCTAATCCAGCAAGGTAACTACCATAACTCATATCTGTACGAGCTTGTTTATCTTCGCCTTTTGAAACAGCTGTACGAATCGAATTGCTAATTAAGCGAATTGCTTGTAATGCGAGGGCATCTGAAACAGGGCTCGCATTTACTGAAATATAAGCTTCTACTGCATGTGTCAAGGCATCTACTCCCGTTGCAGCTGTCACTTTTGGTGGTAAAGAAATAGTTAAAGCTGGATCAACAATTGCAACATCCGCTAATAAATAATCATGGGTTACAACATCTTTTGTTGTTTCAAGAGACAATACAGAAATATTCGTAACTTCTGATCCTGTACCTGAAGTTGTAGGAATTAATATTGTAGGTAGCCCTTTATGTGTAATTTTTTTAGTTCCAGTTAAATTTAAATAATCTGCAACAGCCCCTTCATGAGAGGCTAAAACACCCGCAAGTTTTGTTAAATCAAGGGCACTACCCCCACCAATACCAATCACCATATCAAATTGATTGTCGCGTGTATAAGCTACTAATTTTTCTCCAATTGCCAGTGGTGGTTCAGGCACAACATCTGTATAAATTTCAGTTGCATAGCCTGCTGCCTCTAATGGGTCAACTACTTTATTTGTTAATCCGATATCTTTTAAAAATGGATCCGTAATAACAAGGATTTTTTTCACTTGAAAACGATTGACCTCTTCAACTAAGTGAGATAATGAACCCCAACCTGTAAAGCTAAGCGGTGGAAATGTTATTTTTTCAGACATTTTAATCACTCCTAATCTTGATTCCAAACAATAAGCTTTGTTTCTGTCATTTCATGGATGGCATATTTTAATCCTTCTTTACCTGTTCCACTTTCCTTCACACCGCCATAAGGCATTTGGTCAACACGGTATGTTGGAATATCATTAATCATCACACCACCGACTTCAAATTTCTTTGAAGCTTTAAATGCAGTTTGAATGTTATTTGTAAAGATTCCAGCTTGTAATCCATAATTAGAATCATTAATTGCTTCAATGCCTTCTTCAATAGAGGAAATTCTAGAAACGACAACAATTGGTGCAAACACTTCTTGACACGTTACTTTTGCATTTGATGGTACATCCGTTAAAATTGTTGGCATTAAGACACCATTTTCAACTGTCCCACCTGTAATTACTTTTGCTCCATTTTCAACTGCCTCTTCAATCCAAGAAAGTGCACGCTCTTGCTCTTTAGGATGAATCATTGCCGAAATGTCAGTCGTTGCCTCTAAAGGACTTCCTACAACTAATTTCTTTGTTTCACCTGCAAAGCGTTCAATAAACTCATCAAATAGCTCATCCATTATATATGTGCGTTGCAATGAAATACAAACTTGACCTTGATTTGAAAAGGCACCTGTTACACATTTCGGTACAATTTTAGATAAATCCACACCATTGTCGATAATAACGCCTGCATTTGAACCAAGTTCGAGTGCTACCTTCTTCAAACCTGCTTTATTACGAATACCAATTCCTACCGCTGGACTACCTGTAAATGTAATCATTTTTACTTTGTTACTTTCTACCAACGCATCTCCAACTGTACCTCCACTACCTGTCACAACATTGAAAGCACCTTTTGGTAAATCCGTCTTGTCAATTAACTCGGCTAAAAATAGTGCTGATAAAGGTGTTTGAGATGCCGGTTTTAAAACGATTGTGTTTCCCGCTGCAATCGCTGGTCCTACTTTATGGGCAACTAAATTTTGTGGGAAATTAAACGGTGTTATCGCCCCAATAACTCCTAGAGGTTCTTCGATTGTATACCCAAATCGATTTGCCCCATTTTTCGCTGCATCCATTGGAATCATTTCACCTGTTAAGCGCTTTGCTTCCTCAGCTGCAAATTTATATGTTTCAATCGTACGGTCAATTTCACCTAATGCATATTTAATCGGTTTTGCTGATTCTAAAGAAATGATTTCAGCAGCTATTTGTCTATTTTCAATAAACAATTGTGTAATTTGCTCTAAAATTGCAGCTCGTTCATATGCAGTTAAATTTGCCATTTGTTGTCTCGTATCGTAAGCAATATCAATCACTTGCTCTACTTCTTCACGTGTTGCTTGTGGTATTAAAGCAATCGTTTCTTTTGTATATGGGGAAACAAGCTCTGCATATTTTTCAGAAGATTTCCATTCACCGTTAACGTAGTACTTTTTTTCCTTTGAATTAAACATTAAGAAGCTCTCGTTCTTCATCATTCTTTCCATCTACGTTTAAGTCTCCTTTTCCATTTTGTTGGTCTTTTGTAAATGTATTATCGACTTCTCCTTTAAAGAAATTCTTTCCGTAAATTAATAAACAAAGGATAATTCCTGCAGCGAAAGCCCATGCTGCGCCTTTAATACAGAGTATGGCACCAATGATTCCAGCAACCCCTAGATCAGTTTGACTTCGCGCTTCTAATATTCCAACCTTCACACTTACATAGCCTTGGATTAACATCGTTGAAGCAAGTGCTACCCCTAAAATTGGCTCTACTAAGCTTACAATTGGCAACAAGAATAGCCCTGTGTTTGTTCCCCAACGGAATGATCCAATACCCCCAAAGAAGGAATCCATCGCCTTTCTACCTTTTTTGAATCGTTCCACCATAACAACTTGCATTGCAGACCAAATTGGACCACACATTGTTACGTCAGGACCTAAAATACTCATGGCACTGTTACGAATTCCAAAAATTAAATGTGCACGGCTTGGGCTGTAATCTACTTTTTCATCTACTCGTACAGCAGCACCGTCCTCAACCAATGCTTTTGTTTGTAACACATCACCAAATAGCACAATATACGCTGCCAATACTGTTGGTAATGCGGTAATAAACATCATAATTGGTGGGAAACCTAAGCCAAAAATCGTATATTCATTCCACAATGTTACAAAGTCAGGTGCAGAAAAGCCCCACTCTATAGATGGCCATGCTGCTTCCCCAAATATAGGTGCAATAATTACCGCTAGAAGAATAACTGGGAAAATCCCAAGCTTTCCTATAAGCCCCCAAAAGCGATTTTTGTGCTGGAATTTTGAAAAATGTTTAGAGAATAATAGATAAAAAGCAATTCCTATCGCAATAGTAATAGTCCATGGGAAAGATTCAAATCTTCCTCCAATCTGGAACACTGAAATTACTGCTGCCAGCCCTGCACCAAGAATAATCCCTGACTTCATAGCAGACGGAATTAATCCTACTACTTTCGCTGCTAAACCTGTTGCTCCCAAAACTAATGAAAGAATCCCTAGTGTCATCTGAAAGGCAATTAAGGAGTGTACTCGCTCTGGCCCTTCTGGAAACTGTGAACAATATAAAGTAATCAACGGTATGGCTGGTGTAATCCACCCTGGCACAGTTGGATCTCCTAGTAAATGATGCAGTAAGTAGAAAAGTCCATTTAAGACGACAATAGCCAAAGCTACTTCAAATGGCATTCCCAACAATTCGACTAATATTGGAATGGCCGACAAATCCACCGCACACATTAATAAACCTTGAACATAATCAGGCCACTCAAAGCGATAATGAATAAATGGCAATCGAATTTTAAAAGGCCCTGCTGGTATATGTGGTGACTCTTCACCAAATTTCCTATTTTTCCATAACATAATGTATTACTCCTCCCCTTTTTGTAACCCCTTACATTAAATAAAAAAGTTTCCCTCCTATATTTATTGATGTCGACTTAACAAAATGAATACGTAACCATTTTTGGTTTTAAAAAAATTTGTTACTCTATTGATTTTCGATATAGCAGATATGCTTTTAGCTACTTTGTTATTGGATTAAGATAATGTTCAACTTTTGCCGCAATCATTATTTACTAAAATCAACAATTATCAAATTAGGATTATAATGGTTACGTATTCATTTTTGAATATAAAACAAACTTTTAAAAAAGTTTGTTTTATATTTTACGAGTCGTTTTTCTAGTATAAATTCTAACAGACTCCGTAATTTTAACGCAAGAGTTTTTTTTATTTTCAATCAATTCTATTAATTTATTAATAGCCAAAAAGCCTAAATTTTCTTTAGATATACTCCCTACAGTTGTTAATTGAATGGATGCATGTTGACTAATGTCTACATTGTCTATACCTATAATACTAATGTCTTCAGGTACGCTTAAATTAGCATAAATGGCATCATCCATTAAATATAATGCAAGTGAATCCGAACCTGCACATATTCCTGTTGGCCTATTTTTCGAATGTATTAGTTTTTGAAACGCTCTTGAAACATCCATTTTTGAAGTATCTGTATGAATTATATATTCTGCTGAAACGGAATGTTGGTACTCTTTTATCGCTTTTAAAAACCCATGATATCGGTTATTAAATGTACTCATTGTTAATGGACCGCCAACCCAAGCAATATTTGTATGACCAAGCTCAATTAGATGCTTTGCTGACAAATAACCTGCTTCAAAGTTATCTATTTCTACAAACTGACGATTATTTTTATGCTTGCGATTATATGTAATGAATGGAATGTCCATTTTTTCTAACTTCTCAAAAATTGGATCATCTATTAAAATACACGATAAAATAATCCCGTCCACCTTTTGCTCAAATGCTGTTGCATAGGCTTCTGTTAGTTTCTTGTCGTTTACAAACTGTACATTAACACGATACCCCTTTGAATTTGCATAATTCACAATGGCTGTAGTTGTATCGACGAAAAACGGATTATGTAATGGCCCTGATAAAAGAGCAATCGTGTAAGTCTTATTTTGGACGAGGGATCGAGCATGGGCATTTGGAATATAGTTTAATTCCTGGATTGCCTTCATTACTTTGTCAATTGTAGGCTTTTTAACTAGTTCTGGAGTGTTTAAAACACGTGAAACTGTTGTTTGAGATACTCCTGCATGTTTTGCAACGTCTTTTGAAGATACCAAAGACAGGACCCTCCTTTTGCTACTTTCTCTACTAATGTAACTATACATTGAATTTAATCAAGTGACTATCATCAATTTTTTGTAAAAAAATCAAATAAAAAGTCGCTAAAACCGAATTTGTCCAATTACTAGCAAGACATTCTTCTGTTCAGCGACTTTTTGATTTTTCATTTTATATTCATTTTAATTTATCGACTCTTGTGTTTCTTGGCTTTCTTCCATTTCCTGTGTTTCCTGCAATTCATTTAACTCTTTAGTGTAAGAATAAAAAGCATCTTTATTTCGTTCATCTAATGCATTATCGATGAGATCTTTTAACTGTTCAATTCTTTGCAATCTTTGCATCCGGTTTAAAAACAAGTCCAAATAAATGTCATTCAATAATTTTTCAGATTCATTTACATGTTGGTAGCTTCCTACTGCCTTAATAAAATCTGTATATGAATAATATTTATCCATCGATATCACCCCGATTCCCTTTTTTCTATTATAAAAAATCAAATTTCAATTTGCAATATATTCTGAAAAATAGGTGAATTTTTTACTACTTTGCTTTCTATTAGCTGTAGATTTACGGCTGAAGTTTCATACTTTTATACTTTATTTATTTTTTAATAGAAGTTTTAGGCATTCGATTATTATTTTGAAGTAATTAACCTTACAAAATAATGGGCCAAATTTTAAATTTGGACAGTTCCCTAAAATTTGTAAAATCAATGTTGAATTTGCTCGAAAAACATACTATTATGTTTTTGTATCGACATTTTCCATTTTATAACAATGAAAGGAGGATGCATATTATGGAAAAGGTAAATATTGTCGATTACTATCATCTTTCATTTAACAGTTACCTTATAGAACCGGTGAAACATGGGGACAAGCTTTTCTCCCGTGTTTATGATAAAGCCGGTGAAGTAATTGTTTCCCGAAAACCAATCTATATCGTTCGAAAGTCTTGTCAAGTGATGGGAAACAACTATAAAGCGGCTCGTGCAGTTTCAAAACGCTTTTTCGGAAAAGAAAAGCATAAGCTGCCAATTATTATTTCTCATGACTTTGGCATACCTTGCGTGTTCTTTCCACTGCTTTCACCTGCTTCACCTAGCAATGTATGGGTAGGATTACATGCGGTAACGAACATTCGACGCTCAAAAGATTGTACTGAAATTACATTAAATGATGGAAAAGAACTTTTGCTTAACGTAAATTATTCTTCTTTCTGTTCTCAATATGTTAGTGCGACCATGTTGCAAAAATACGCCACTAACGAACGGTTAATTCTTCATAAGGAACTACCTTATTAAAATTAGCTGCTCTTTCGGGCGGATAGCTTTATTTTCGGGCGCTTGGCTACCTTTTCGGGCACATACTGTTTTTTTCGGGCGCTTGGCTGCTTTTTCGGGCACATACCGTTTTTTTCGGGCGCTTGGCT
>JAEXYZ010000050.1 GCA_023405135.1 Bacillota bacterium
AACGAAAAAGAGTAAGAAATAGACAAAGAAAGAAGGCACTTTCTGTTCAAAATCGAACAGAAAGTGCCTTTTTTTTATTCTGAAAAACCGATACGCAATAAAAAGCGTAAGTTTTTCAGTGCCCTCATTTTTTAGTGGTCTTTTTCTTATATATTTAAAATATCTTAGTTACTTGTATTTAAAACAAAATCTAACTCGTTATCATCTCTATCTTTAACCCATAAATCAATCTCATCATTAATCATTGGCTTTCCGTAATAATATCCCTGCATTAAATTACAGCCTAATTCCGCTAATGATTCAATGTGTTCCTGACTCTCAACACCTTCTGCAATAACATCTAATTCCAAGCTTTCCGCCATTAAAAGAATTGCGTTAATAATTGCCCGTTTGCTTGGTGTTTCTAAATCATTTGTAAATAGTCGATCTAATTTAAGGGAATCAATCGGGATACGGTCAAGCAGCCCTATAGATGAATATCCTGTTCCAAAGTCGTCCATCGATATTTTCACCCCAAGTGATCGAATACTTTCAAGTTGACGAATTATATCATCAATGTCGTAGAAAACCATCGATTCTGTTATTTCCAACTCCAGTAAATTAGGATCTAAATCTACTTTTTCGAGCACAGATTGAACAAATTGTGCTAAAGTATCTGTTTGAAAAAGACGAAGAGAAACATTTACAGAAACTGTCTGTTTCATCCCTTGAGATTGCCATATTTTACATTGCTGACATGCCTGTTCTAATGTCCATCTAGTCATCGGTATGATGTGTCCTGTTTCTTCTGCAATTGGAATGAATTCAGCTGGGGAAACGATTCCTAGTCGGTGATGCTTCCATCGCAATAATGCTTCAAACCCTGCAAGTTTATTCGTTTTGACATTCCATTTCGGTTGATACATTAAATAAAATTGGTTATCTTTTAGCGCTCTCTGTAGATCTTTTTCCAGTTCCATTTTACGTACTTCTTTCACGCCCATTTTCTCGTTATACACACAGTATTGGTTCTTCCCTAACCCTTTCGCTTGATACATTGCTGTGTCTGCAGTCTTAAGAAGCATAGAACGCTCTGAATCTAGTATTGAATTAATGCTAATGCCAATGCTTCCTGTAACATATAACTCATTTCCATCAATTTGATACATTTCCTTCACACTTTGCAAAATATTTTCCGCTAATCGTTCCGCCTGATTTTGATCACAATTTTTCACAATGATTAAGAATTCATCCCCGCCTATTCTAAAGGCTTGCTGATCTTTCTTTATAAATTGGCGCAAACGAGTTCCAACTTCTTTAATTAATAAATCTCCCGTATGATGACCTAAAGTATCATTAATTGCTTTAAAGTGATCTAAATCAAGGAATAAAACACCAATTTTCTCTTTGCCTGTATATGTATCAAAAAAACGATTCATTTCATTTCGATTAGGTAACCCTGTAATCGGGTCCTGAAAAGCCATTTTCTCCAATACATGCCGATCTAAGAACACCGCCCCAAAAGACACAAGTAAAATAACAAAAATTGTAATGGTTACGGCATACAAAAGAGAAAAATTCACCGTTGGATTATGTTCCATCACCATTCCTGAATGATGGAAAAATCTGGTTGCTTTCATTCCTGTATAATGCATTCCGTTAATAGCAAAGCCCATAATAAATGCAGATAGCCATCTTAACCAGCTAAAAGACGACTCATTTCGAAAATGTAAGAACAATATTAAGGCAGCGTAGGAGGCAGCATATGCTATAATAATAGATACAATGACCCAAAATCTTTCATAAGAAATGTCATCATGCATAATCATCGCTTCCGTGCCAATATAATGCATGATGACTATACCGCTACCCATTACGAAACCACCAATAGCAATTTTAAACCAATTAATATCCTTTTCTTTTGTAATATAAAAGGCAATAAACGAAGAGAGCATGCTTGCGAACATGGATAGTAATGTTAACTGTACGTCATATTTCACCGGCATCTGAAAATGCATTGCTAGCATACCAACAAAATGCATATACCATATGCCACTTCCCATTACAAAGGAGCCTGCCAGTAGCCAATAAAATCTACTCCTCCCATTTGTATGAGAAATTTTCGTTGCAATGCTTAATGCTGATTATGATACTAAAATAGCAATACCAACAGAAAGCGCAACAATGTAATAATTGTAATTTTCCTCCAAATACACTTTATTCTCTCCTATCTTTCGTCAAAAACATACAAATATTATAATCTACATAATATAAACAATTCTATTTAAAAGAAGTATATATTTATTTTTTAATAAAATAAAAAACTTTAGATTTGATCTAATTTGCTATCCTAATAAAAGAGGGGTTATAAATTATTTTAGATAGTATGTTATGTTCAAGTAAATTTCTGAAATTAGACCTATTAACTTATGTAAAGAAGTGAAACTTTCTATTTGAAATAGGACTTCTATATATGGAGTAAATCTCAATCTCAAAAAAATAAACGACCTTAACCCTATAGTTAGGATTAAAGCCGCTTAATTTTATTTCTACTATCTATTTGGCATCGGAAAGTTAAAAAATTTTCCAAAGGTTATTACTATTTATGTAACGAAAAAATTTGAATAAATACTATAATAGCAGTTACTAATAATATCATTTCGCTAATTCTAAGGATAGATTGTTTAGGCTTAGTCGAATATTCCCATTCAAAAAATGCCTTAACTGTGTATTCAAGTATAGTAAAAACAATCAATATTACTAGATATAAAACCAAAGTTGATTCACTTTATTAATTAACCGTTGTTACGAATTTAAAAGATTTGCAAAAAAAGCTCATAAGCCTATGAATTTAATTCATTGCTTTGAGCTTTTAAGAAATAATTCTGTTAATTACGATTTCGACAATCTCCCTTATCAAAAATAGATTCCTTTCGATATTGATTTAAAGTATTAAATAATCATAGTACTTTTAAATTTTCCAAGACTGCTACTTCTGTGTCTAAGAATTCTTGAAAAGCAAAGAGTGATTCACTTAGTTTATCAGTACTAATGCCACGTAAAATAAAAATAATATGTGAAATATTTTCTCCTTCTGGCCAAGTATCCAAATGTTTTGGCGGATGAATAATATGTTGTACCCCATTTAATACAATTGGACCTTCTTCACCAACATCTAATAAACCCTTAACCCGTAACACCGACTCACCTTCTGCATGAAGTAACATACTTAACCAAAGTCCAAAAGCAACCCAATTTAATGGTTTTGAGAAGGTATAAGAAATTGAGTGAATATCGTTTGAATAATGATTTTTATTAGAAATTTCATTTATTTTTACATTAGAAATGCCAATAGTAGCTTTATTTAATTTAACAACACTAGGATTAACATCTCCATTTTCAGCATAAATGATTTCACAAGTTGGATTTATTCCTTTTACATTAGCAACTAATTCTGATATTTCTGTTTCAGTAGCAATATCTATTTTTGTGACAATAACTTTATCAGCAACTGAAAGTTGTTTATAAATTTCTGGATTGTTTTTTAAATGTATTTTTCCGTTCTTCGCATCTATTGTAGTAATTACACAATCTACAACATAGCGGTTTTGCAATAATGGGTTTGACATTATTGTAAATAGAATCGGGGCTGGGTCGGCTAAACCTGTAGTCTCAATAATCACTCGATCAAAAGTTTCTTTACCACTTTCATCAGCATATAATAAATCTTTCAACTCTTCTTCTAAGTCTTCTCGAGAATTACAGCAAATACAACCACCATTCAATAAAACAGTTCTCTCTTCTACTCTCTTTATTAAGTGATGATCCAATCCGACTTGTCCAAACTCATTTACAATAACCGCAAAATCTTCTTTAGAGTCTTTGTTAGATAATATTTTTTGAATTAAAGTTGTCTTCCCACTTCCTAAGCAACCTGTTATAACTGTTACAGGCTTTTTACCATTATACTCACTCATTGTTTCCCCCCTTTTTATTTTTCATTGTTGAAATCAAATATTCATCTAAAGGATTAATTGCCTTTCCTACTAACTCTTGAACGTCATGCCATAAAACACCTAAATCATGCACAATCCGGGTATTTCCTTTTGCATCCTCTAATATAAATTTACTACCATTCCAATCTCTTATTTTTAACTTATATAATGCTAAAATTTCATTACATAATTGTACACGCTTTAATCGTTCTCTTTGGCGTTCACGTTGTCCTTCTCCTATTATAACTTCACCATTAGTTGACTCTTTTCTTTGATCTGTCCAGTGAACTTGTGTAATAAAATCGCTGCATAGAATACACATATTTTCATCTCCTTTAAAGCATTAATCCGCCTTCCAAATGGTCGGCGGACTTTAATTTATATAGTTACAATATCTTTACGCGGATTACGTTTAGCGAAGTCATCCGCAATTTCATCAAATGTTACCCAACGAATATTTTCATGTGTGTTAATATACTGAATTAATCGTTCATGCATTTTTAGAACTTGTGGACGGCCACTTACATCAGGGTGAATCGTCATTGTGAACACTGCATAGTCCATATTTTCATATACCCAATCAAATTGATCTCTCCACATTTCCTCAATATCACGTGGATTAACAAAACCATGGCTATTAGGTGATTTTTTAATAAACATCATTGGTGGCAGATCATCTAAATACCAGTTAGCTGGAATTTCAATCAAATTAGTTTCAGTACCTCTTTCTAACGGTTGCATCCACTCACTTGCTTTTTTTGTATAATCAATATTTGTCCACTTATCACCTATTCGCACATAATATGGCGTAAAGTCATTATGCATTAAACTATGGTCATACTTAATACCATGCTTATGCAGTAACTCATTTGTTACTGTAGAAAACTCCCACCAAGGCGCTACGTATCCAGTTGGTCTTTTACCAGAAAGTTCTGTAATAAGGTCTATTGATTTTAAAAGAACCTCTTCTTCTTGTTGTGGAGTCATTGCAATTGGATTTTCATGAGAATAACCATGAGCACCTACTTCATGTCCACGTTTCACGACTTCTTTCATCTGTTCAGGAAATGTTTCAATAGAATGTCCAGGAATAAACCAAGTTGTTTTTAAATTAAATTTATCAAATAAATCCAATAAACGAAGAGATCCTACTTCACCAGCAAAAAGTCCACGTGAGATATCATCCGGCGAATCTTCTCCACCATAAGAACCTAACCATCCTGCTACTGCATCTACATCTACTCCATAAGCTACCAAAATCTCTTTTTTACTCATATTAAAATTATCCTCCTCTAGAAATATTTTAAAATTTTCTGATAATTAATCCTAATATTCATTTCAATCGTTCGTCAATCATCTTTCTGAAAAAAAAGTAGATTATGCAATTATGCATAACTTTTATGCAATATTGAACATTGTTTTCGACTTTTCTGAATTATATAATATTGAAAATATAATTAGTGAAGGAAGGATGTATATGCTAAATTCTATTTCCAATTTATCTACAACCGAAATTGAAAAATATTTAAATCTAATCCCCATATCTGTTCTCATTTTTAATCGTCACCATAAACTTAAGCATCTTAATAAGGTAGCCCAAAAAGCCTTTAAAAAAAATCCTAAGTTTTTAACTCCAGAAAAAATCGATATTTTCCTAGATGAAGTTTTTAGAAAAGCAACTCCTAAAACTCAGATAGTAGAAATTGAACAATCTCAATATCATTATTATTATGTTCCAGTAATAAATGACAAAAGTGAAGTTTTAGAAGCTATTGTCTACTTCGATCCATCCATCCCTATCCAAAAAGATTACGAAATATATAAAGAAGAAAGTGAAGATTTAAAGGCGCTTTTTGAAAGTTCTTATGACGTTTTATATGTTTCAGATAACAAAGGAAATACTTTGAGAGTAAGTTCTGCTTGTAAATACTTTTGGGGAGAGACAGCTGAAAATTTAATCGGAAGAAATGTTATTGATTTAGAAAAACAAGGAATTTATACCCCTTCAATAACAAGAATGGTACTAGAAAAAGGAGAAAAGATTTCTGCTATACAAACAACTAAAAAAAATCGCAGACTGTTAGTTATTGGTACTCCAATAAAGGATGATAATGGAAATATTATACGCGTAGTAAATGCTTCTAGAGATATAACAGAAATAGAGTTACTTCAAGAAGAAATCGAACAAATGAAGTCTCTAGTTGAAGATTATCAGTTGGAGATTGCTCAGCTTCAACAAACTATTAATGATGAACGGAAAAATATTTATAAAGGTAAAACAATGGAGCCTTATTTAGATTTAGCAAAGCGAGTAGCAAAAGTCGATGCAACTCTTTTAATTCTTGGAGAATCAGGTGTTGGTAAAGAGGATTTTGCTAACTATATTCATGAACTAAGTAGCCGTAGAGATAAGCCTTTTATAAAAATTAACTGTGGTGCCATTCCCGAGAATTTATTGGAATATGAATTATTTGGCTACGAAAAAGGAGCATTTCCAGGTGCGACAGAAGGAAAAATTGGTCTATTTGAGTTTGCTAATAACGGTACTGTATTACTCGATGAAATAGCAGAAATTCCCTATACTCTTCAAGTTAAGTTATTAAGGGTTCTTCAGGAGCATGAAATTAATCGTATTGGAAGTACAAAGCCTATTTCGATAAATGTTCGTATAATTGCTTCTACAAATAAAAATCTTTTTGAAACTGTTAAAGAAGGAAAATTTAGAGAAGATCTTTATTACAGACTAAACGTAATCCCGATTACCTTGCCTCCACTAAGAGAAAGAAAAGAAGATATATTATCACTTGCTAATTTTTTCATCTCTAAATTTAATAAAAAATACGGAACGAATAAACATCTTTCCCAGCAAATTGCTACTGCTCTAGAATCCTATAATTGGCCTGGAAATGTTCGAGAATTAAAAAATCTAATTGAACGTTTAATTGTTATGAGTGAAAATGAAGAAATTTCTCACGAACTATTAAGTTTACTTCCTAACTCCGAGAGTAATTCTGATAGTATTGTACAAGTTCATGAAATAATTCCTTTAAAAGAATGTATTGAATTAGCTGAAAAAAATCTCTTAAAATTAGCTTTTCTAAAATATAAATCAACTACTGAGATTGCTAAAGTACTAGAAGTAAATCAATCTACAATAAGTAGAAAGATTTCAAAATTAAATATCCCAATAAAATAATATCGAAGTTGTGAAGTTCACAAAATTTTAACCTCAAACAATTTATGCAAAATTGCATAGATTGTTTTTTGTTTTATGCAAGTTTGCATATCTGAAAAATATTTAAATAAAAAAGTTCTCAAAAATATTTTTTCCATTAAGATAATCATTATTAAAATTTTTAGAAAATTTTTAAAAAGGAGGAATTACTATGATTCAACTTACAGAACTTACATCAATAAAAAAGGGCGTAAATGCACCTGATGGATACATGAAAGCCACAATATTAAAAAGTGTTGGTAATTTAGAGCTTGTTTACAAAAAGATCCCTAAAGCAAAACCTGGGGAAGTTGTAATTAAAACAACTGCAACTACGATTTGTGGCACAGATATTCATATTGTTCATGGGGAACATTCAGTTGAACCTAATCGAACTCTCGGGCACGAACATGTAGGAATAGTTTATGAAGTAGGTGAAGGTGTAGAAGAAATTAATGTTGGTGATCGTGTAATGAGTGGGTCATGCACACCTTGTGGAACATGTTATTACTGTCAAAAAAATTTACCCTCTCAGTGTATTGGTCCTAACAATGACTTTTCTAATCCAGGTGGTTGGCGTCTAGGAAATACAGTAGATGGTACTCATGCAGAGTATTTTATCATGCCATACCCCAAATATAATATTACAAAAATTCCAGACAATTTATCTGATGAAGAAGTTTTACTACTGACTGACATTGGCTCAACTGGAATTGCGGCAGCAGAAAATGCTGAAATTCAAATCGGTGATACAGTAGCCGTATTTGCTTGTGGTCCCGTTGGTTTATGCGCAATTGCAGGTGCTCGTTTAAAAGGAGCAAGTAGAATCATCGCAATTGATGGTAATGAAAAAAGGCTTGATTTAGCCAAAAAAATGGGAGCTGACATTGTTTTAGATTATACCTCGATAAATCCTGTGGAGGAGATATTGAGAATAACAGATGGTAAAGGTGCTGATGTCGCTATTGAAGCCTTAGGTAAGGAAGAGACATTCCAAAACGCTTTAAAGGTTATCCGTAGAGGTGGCTGTATTTCAAGTGTTGGAATTTATTCTGGACACATTCAAATACCCATTGAACATTTCGCAGGAGGTATGGGTGACCATAGAATTATTACAACGCTTTGCCCAGGTGGACGTGAACGCATGTCTCAATTAATGACTCTCGTTTCACAAAACCGTATTGACCTTACTCCTATGATTACTCATCGATTCCATATTGATGATATTTTGGATGCTTATCAAATATTTGAAAATGCAGATGATAATATCATCAAACCAATTATTACATTTTAAATTGCGCATAAATGAGGAGACAGTATGAAAAAAGACGTTTTTAAAGTCGCAGCTATCCAAATGAACTGTGTACTTGGTAACAAAGAAGAAAATTTAAATAAAGCCTATTCACTAATTACAAATGCAGCCAAAAAGCAAGCTAAACTGATTGTTTTACCTGAATTATTTAATACTGGCTATCGTGTTGAAGAGAAAGATATGGAGTTAGCCGAAAGGTTTCCTGGAGATACGATAGATTGGATGAAAAATATAGCTAAAGAGTTAGATATTATTTTAGTTGCCTGTATTACTGAAGAAAGCATTGTTGACGGAGTATTATATGATACCGCTGTAATAGTAGATAAACGTGGATTACAATCCTCCTATCGAAAAATTTATCTATGGGATAAAGAAAATGTACGTTTTGCAAAAGGACAAAATTATAAAACGTGTTCAATTGAAAATCTCGATATCGGTCTACAAATTTGTTATGAAGTCGGATTCCCTGAAGGAGCACGAATCTTAACACTACAGGGTGCTAATCTATTAATCTATCCTTCAGCATTTGGTGATGCTCGTTTATATGCTTGGGATATTGCGACAAGAGCACGAGCCTTAGAAAATGGTTGCTTTGTAATTGCTGCTAATCGAATAGGTACTGAGAAGGATGAAACGACTTTTGGAGGCCATAGTAGAATTATTGATCCAACTGGAAAAATACTTGCGGAAGCTGGAGATGATGAACAAATTATTATTGCTGAAATAGATATAACACTAGTTAAAGAACAAAGAAGAACTATTCCTTATTTAAGGGATTTAAATATTCCCTTAGTAATTAATGAGTTTAATAAATTTAAAAAATAGGAGGATTGTAAATGGAAAACAACTCTTTAATCACGAAAGATATAGTTCCTACACTTAAAAAAGAACGAATTATTAGTGGGTTTGGTTTTTTAAATATTTGGGTTGGGATGGCTGTAATCATAGCGACTTTTCAAATTGGTGCTAACGGGATTGAATCCATGTCATTATGGAAATTAGCTGGGGCAATTTTTATTGCTAACTTATTAATAGCTATTGTAGCAAGTCTAACTGGAGATATCGGTGTAGAACATGGACTTTCTTTTTCTGCATATTTACGTGCTCCTTTCGGAATTACAGGTGTACAATTACCTTCTCTAAGTAAAGGTATAGTAGCATGTATCTGGTTTGGTATACAAACTTATTTAGGGGCAACAGCTATAAATTATATAGTTGCTAGTATCACTGGTTTTGATTCATGGTTCGTATGGTATGTGGCGTTTGCTGCCGTTCAAGTAATTAATACTGCTGCTGGTATTAAGGCTGTAGATCGTTTTGCAGTAGTAGCTGCTCCATGTATTATTTTAATTTCGATTTGGATATTCTTTCAAATTAACGGTATTGCTAAAGAGGCAAATCTTAATATTTTCACTTATGAAGGTACTGCTAATCAAACAACATGGCTGTATATTATGGCCGCAAATATGGGCTTTTGGTCGTTATTAGCTGTAGATATTCCAAATATTACACGTTATTTAAAAGCACCAACTAATGAGAAAAAATGGTTTAAACGGAACAAAAACAGCTACATCCCACATCTACTAGCATTACCAACAGTTCAAACGTTTATGGGTGTTATTGGGGCAGTAAGTTTCCTAGCGACAGGTAACTGGAATCCAATTGAAGTAGTACAAGAAATCGCAACAGGTTGGTTAATGGTCGTTATTTTATTGATGGTTGTATTAGCTCAATGGTCAACTAATTCGGCTGCCAACTTAATTCCAGCTTCATTAACATTCGTTAACGCTGGTGCTAAATGGAACTTCTCCTATGCATGGGGAATTGTTTTAGCTGGTATTATCGGAACACTTTTCCAACCTTGGGCTATCTTAGACCAACTATTTAACTTCTTAGGGTATTACGGAGCAACAATGTCAGCATTAGCTGGTGTAATGATTTGTGATTACTATATTATTCGTAAACGTCGTTTGAATGTAAAAGATTTATATAATCCAAAAGGTCAATATCGTTATAACAAAGGGGTTAACTGGGCTGGAATAATCGCTTGGTTAGTAGCGAGTGTTGTTGCTATCTATTTCTTAGAATATATGTATCTAGTAGGATTCCCATTAGCAGTAGTTCTTTACTATGGTCTTATGAAATTTTGGTATTTAGAGAAATACCCTCAAGCAGAAATTGAATCGAATTTCTCTGATACTTATTTAGGTACTTCTGCAAATCGTGATTGGATTATCATTCCTGATTCAAAAAATGAAGAAGAAAAAGTGAAAGTATTAAAAGAAGATAGCGTTTTAGCTTCTAAATCTTAATATTCAATTTTTGGGGGAGATTAAATGCGTCTTGGAGGTAAAGTCGCTATTATTACTGGTGCAACAAGAGGAATTGGAAAAGAAATAGCCTTAGCTTATGCTAGAGAAGGAGCCCATTTAGTTTTAAATACATTTCAACTAGCTAAGCAAGAACAGGAATCATTAAAAGAGGAATTTACTTCTTTTAACCAAAAAACAATTATTATAGATGGTGATATTACTAATCAAACAACTATTAATAAGCTAACTAGTACAGCTTTAGAAGAGTTTGGAAAAATTGATATTTTAGTTAATAACGCTGGAATATTAACACAAGCACTACTACAAAATATGTCCGAAGACACTTGGGATGAAATGATTAACTTAGATTTAAAATCGGTTTTTTTAACTACAAGATCTGTAGTGAATGAAATGATTAAACAAAAGTCTGGAAGAATTATAAATATTGCTTCCCAAATCGGTCAAAAAGGTGGGTACGAATTAAGCCATTACGCAGCAGCTAAAGCTGGTGTAATCGGGTTTACTAAATCTATAGCTATTGAATTAGGTCAATACGGTATTACAGCTAATTGCATTGCACCAGGTCCAATCGAAACTGAACTAGTAGCTGGAATCGATGAAGACTGGAAAAAGAATAAAAAATCAGAGCTAGCCATCCCTCGCTTTGGACAAACATATGAAGTTGCTCCAACAGCCGTCTTTTTAGCAGCTGATCCAGATGGAAACATCTTTACAGGTCAAACACTTGGACCGAATTGCGGGGATGTAATGCTATAATAGGTAATTAAAGGAAGCTAGATTACACTATTTCAAATAAAATGAAGCCTTCTCAATCTGCTATTGAGTTGAAACGGCTTCATTTTTTACAAACGAAAATCTACAGTATATTATAAATATTATTTAGTAACTACCTACTTTTAAAATTGGTATTTTTACCAAAATAGAATTATTTAGAGTGTTACTCTTCCCGAATGTCTATCATCCAAAACTACTTCTCTTTTATTTTTACGAATCCATGCAATAATTACAGCGATGATTAATGCAAAACCTAGGTATCCCATTGTTGAATAAACTTTTCCAACTAATGTTGTGAATCCTACTAAGCTTGCAACAAATCCTACTAGTCCTACAACGACTACTGTTGGTTTAAATACTTTATGATCCGGTGCTACAAATCTTACAGTAAAGGCATAGAACATTCCTACCGCCGTGTTATACATCATACCAAGTAGTGCAATGGCCATTAATACACCTACTACAGGGTGAATTTGTTTTGCAAGTTCCAGTGTCGGCATATCTACCCCTGCTACAACATCTAGTTTCACAAACATTGTTAAGTTAATTAAAATGATTAGTAGGCCTAGCATAACGCCACCTAAAATACCACCAACACCAGCTATTTTACGATCCTTTACTGTACCACCCATAACAATTAAAAGAGCTGCACCTGCTGCAATATTATAAGAAACATAAAGCAATGCACCCATGAACCAGTTTGAAGCAGCGGACGCCTGATTTTGTGCAATTGTATTCGCCTCTGAAAAAGAAATGTCCATCGTAAATAAAGAATAGATTAAGATAATGAAAATAATAATCATTAAATAAGGTGTTATAACTGCAATTAAGTTCAATATATTTTTTACATTTAATAATAATGTCGCAATTGTTAATACGACCATAATAATACTACCGATCATTGGGTTAATGCCGAACATTTGATTAAATGTAGAGCCAGCACCAGCAAACATTACGACTGCTACCCCGAAAAGGAAAAATGTAATGAGGAAATCTAATACTGCCCCAATATAACGACCACCTATATAATAGATAACCCCTTTATGGGATGTAGTTTGTAGCCTTGAACCAAGCTGTGCTAACGTCATTCCTAAAAATGCAAAGGCAATGGTTGCAATAATTCCACCAACAAGCCCCATTAACCCGAAACTTGTAAAATACTGCATAATCTCTTGACCAGAAGCAAAGCCAGCCCCAACAATTAGTCCGACAAATGCACCGCCAATTTGTAAACTTTTCTTCATTTATTTTCACCTGCTATTATTTTTATTTTAAATTGTTTAAAAATTCCGATAAATTAACTTTCAACTTTCCCTTAAGCACCTTCTATCGGATGCTTAAGGGACTATTATTATTTATAAATTTTCTTATCAACAGTGTAAGATTCTACAGTTTCAACATTTACTTTATAGCCAATACCTGCTGTTTGTGGCACTTGAATATAGCCATCTTCAGCAACAACTTCCGGCTCAATAATATCTTTTTCCCAATAACGATTTGAACTTGCTGTATCTCCTGGTAAAGTAAAGTTTGATAATGTTGTTAAGGCAACGTTATGCGCTCGTCCAATTCCCGATTCAAGCATGCCTCCACACCAAACTGGAATTCCTTTTGATTCACAGTAGTCGTGGATTTTCTTCGCTTCAGTTAACCCACCAACACGCCCAATTTTAATGTTAATAATTTTCGTTGCACCAAGTTCAACTGCTTTACGAGCATCCTCAAGGGAATGAATACTTTCATCTAAACAAATAGGTGTTGTCATTTGTTTTTGTAAAGTCGCATGATCAATAATGTCGTCTGATGCTAAAGGCTGTTCCACCATCGTTAAGTTAAATTCATCTAATTGCTTTAACAATTCTACATCTTCAAGACGGTAAGCTGAGTTTGCATCAGCCATAATCGCAACGTCTGGAAATTTTTCTCGTAATGTACGCATTACATCTACATCCCAACCTGGCTTAATTTTCACTTTTATACGTTTATAACCTTCTTTTACATAGCCATCTACAATATCGACTAGTTCTTCGATGCTTTTTTGAATACCAATACTAATACCTACTTCGATTTTGTCTTTTTTGCCACCGAGTGCAGATGCTAACGATTGATTTGTTTGCTGTGCGTAAATATCCCAAACTGCGCCTTCAATTGTTGATTTCGCCATATTGTTTTTGCGAATCGGCTCAAACAGTTCATTTACTTCATCTGGATGGGAAATTTCTTTATTTAAAATTAATGGGATTAAAAAATCTTCAAGTATATGCCAGTTTGTTTTTAATGTTTCTTCATTGTACCAAGGTGCGTGGAATGCCACTGATTCTCCCCACCCAACTGTACCGTCTTCATCCCTTGCTTCTAAAAGTAAAAAATCTTTATTTGTAAATGTACCGAAGCTTGTTGTGAACGGTGCTTTTAATTTCATTTGTAAGTGGCGAATTGTAATTTCAGTAATTTTCATTGTTGGTCTCCTCCAAGTGCTAATGTATCTTTCTTAACAAAAATATAATCGTTCCATCGATCGTTCTTTTGAATTCGGACTGCTGTGTAGCCTGCATGAAATACTGCTTGGAACACTTTACGTGTTTCCATTCGCCAGTGCATCGCATGTTCCTGACTCGTTGCTTTTAAGCTTTGAAAATCCAATGGAACAGGCAGTGAATAAACATCTGCAGTTAAGTTTTCAAGTTCAGTTATTTTTAAAATTGGTAAACCCGCATCATCAGACATTATTTCGCCAAGTGGCTGAGGATTTTCGATTGTCGGTTCAATTTGTTTTTCAACATACTCGCTTGTTAAATGCCAATGTACTTCAAAACGGTCAGATGGCAAGCCTTTATTGAAGCCGTCCTGCATTTCTCCGTAGCAATTTTCAATATATGTATGACAAATGCCGTTCAACTTTGTCAGATTTAAGTAGCCGTTGCGAGTTTCCAGTGGATCATATGTCCAATGCATGCTGTCATAGCCTTTTTTAATCGCAATTTCCCGCTGTGCATGTTTTAACTGTTCACCTATTTGCTGTGAACGGTAGGTTTCATCGATACCAAGCATATGTGAGCATAGATAAATTCTACCGTTTTTAAATCCTGCAAATCCGTAGCTAAAACCAACTAATTTTGCTCCATCATAGGCACCAACCATAATGCCACCATTTTTCACAGCAGTTAACGTTTGATGGGTAGGAAGTGGATGTATACCCCAAACTCTAGATTCAAGCTGTTGTACTTGCTCCATTTCTTCTAAAGTTGTTAATTCTTTAATTACTATCAATTTCTTTCACTTCTTTCTACTTGCTGTAATGCGATGAGGAGCGCTTTTGTAATAATGCGTGCTCCTACAGGCAACTGTTGTCTATTAAAAGTCATTTGTGGATGATGAAGTCCAGGAAATACACCACAGCCAAGACCAAGCATTGTCGTTTTTAAATGAGGTCTTGAATAAGAATAAAAATGGAAGTCCTCTCCACCTGGTGTTACTACTTCTGGTGCACAATGTTGTTGACCCACCGTTTCAATAATCGCCTGCTTCATAATTGCTTTTGCATCATCATGAACTTGCGCTGCGACAATATGAGCACCAACCTTTGTTGTAATTGTTGCACCGTACAATGTACTAACCGCTTCAACAGCTTTCTCAAAACCTTTTGTTAAAACTTCCATTGTTTCATTTGTTTGGGCACGGGTATCGATACTAAAGGTTGCAGTACCTGGAATAATGTTTGTAGATGTGCCTCCTGCTTGAAGCTGCGTCATTTTAATAGAACCTGATTCAGATGGACTAATCCAAATACGCTTCATTGCATCTACTAAAGCAGCCGCAACCTCAATTGCATTAATCCCTTGTTCAGGCCGCGCGCCATGGGCTTCTACTCCTGTAATAGTACCTGTAAAAAGCTTTGCAGCACCGTGATATAATGCTGGTGAGTGTACACCTTCTGGCAGTTCAACGAGCGGTCTGACATGAACCCCAAATAAATATTCCAATGAATCGACAACACCTTTTTCTACGATTGCTTTTGCACCCCCTGCCTTTTCTTCAGCCGGTTGGAAAATGAGTCGAATCGCTCCTGGTAATGACTCTTTCTGCTCCTTTAATAAAAGTGCTACACCAATTGCCATTGTCATATGGCCATCATGTCCACAGGAGTGGTTTGCTTTAAACTGACCATCAACTTCTTGCCACAGTGCATCAATATCTGTACGAAATCCGACTTTCGGTACCCCTTTACCTATATCAACATAAAGACCGGTCATATCTTCAAAGGTATGAGGCTCCAAACCTTCATTTTTAAGAAACGACGCTAAATAAGCGGTCGTATTTGTTTCTTTCCAGCTTATTTCTGGATTTGCATGTAAATGAGCAAACACCTTTTGCATACATTCTGTTAACTGTTGTTCTGTCATTTTCATCAACTCCATCGATTTGCAATAAAACTATTTTGAAAATCATCATATTTTACTCGTTGTTGATTATAATACTCTACGTCATGAGACATCATGCCAACGACAAGTGTATTTAAAAAGGAAATAAGGGCAGGCATCATATCAATTGTTGATAATTCTGTTTGCTGCAAAACAAATGCCTCATTTGCAAAGTTATGAATTGGTGCGACATTTGAATCCGTAATCGCAACTGTGTAAACACCGCGCTTCACGAACTCCTCAGTTATTTGAATAGGCTCTTTGTAATAGCGATGTAGTGAAATAACAATCGCTACGGAAGTTTCGTCCACCTCTTGAAGTGTGCGAATAAGCATGCCTGTTTCGGTTTGAACAAGCTTTACATTGGGACGAAGCATATTTAACGTAAACTGAAACCATTGTGCTGCAAAACTAGATGCGCCTTCCCCAACTAGATAAATGTTTTTTGCTTCATGTAATTTTTTCGTCGTTTCATGAAACTGATTAGGATCTATTTGTTTAGCAATTCTGACAATTTGAGAGCTAGTTTGCCCCATCACCTTTTCGCATAGCTGCTGCTCTTTAAAAAGCTCCTCTTTCGATGAAACGTAATTGCCCAAAGTACTATTCGTATTGTGCTCGAATAAATACATCGTCAGTTCTTTTTGCAACTGGGCATAGCCATTTAAACCAATAGCATAGCAAAAGCGAATGACTGTCGTCTCACTTGTACCAGCCAACTTCCCAACTTCAGTAGCAGAATGAACTCCGACATATGTTGGATTATTTAATACGAAGTTCGCCACCTTTTGCTGGGACTTCGACAAGGAATTATAATGTTGTTCGATTTTTTCTTTAATTGTTGCCATATAATTTAGAGGAAGCCTCCCCTTTATTTTTTCATATTTTGAAGTATAGACTTCATTTTATATTTAGTAATCTAACACGGATGCAAAAGAGTTGCAATAAGTTTTCTGAAATTTCTCATTTGTCCACTTTTTATATTTTCCACTAATTGAGCATGAAAGCATTTTAAAACAAAAAATACGTTAATGAGCTAGAAATTTAACAACATTTATATTTTTATAGAAATTGAATAGATTTGATTTTGCAGATTCTTGATCTATCTACTTTCATGATAAATTTAAACGTTTTAATTAGAGATTAAAGCCCGTAGCCCTAAAATAACCACTAATATACTGAGAATGGGTTGAAATACTAACTCGTTTGTCTATTTAATTTGAAGGGAGAATAAATGTAATGTATTATGATCCAAATTGGATGCGATACCGAAACTTTGTTGCTCAAAGAACTCCTAGTACCCCGTTCCTATCTGTGCCACTACCACAAATACCTGATTCATGGTCTCCATGAGGGTCTCCAGTTGATATGCCTCCAGTACCCGGCCCAGAATTTCCAACAACCGGTAGCTCATCACCTACTCAAGGAAATGGTGCTCCAACATCACCACCTCCACCATTTATCCCACAAAAACCTACTCCAACTACAGGATATACCTTAAGAATAGATCCATTTGTTATACAATATTGTCTTGGTAAGACTACTTATATGTGGCTAAAAGATGGCAGTGAGTTTTGATATTTTCCATTTATTTTAGATATGAATTCTATTGGTGGTTTTATTTGGGATGGAACAACATGGCTATTCCATGCTGTAGATTTAGATAATGTTGACACAGTTGCTTGTACTGTATAATTTCAGAATCAGAAGTATTGGTCAATCTTCATAAATAAAAATTTGAATCAAATTTTAAACCCTTTGGTAAATTTATCAACAAAGGGTTTTTATTAAGGATTTTTCTCCCTTTATTACTAAATAAACAAATATTATTAACTTTCTTTATTCATCTACCTCTTTCCACTTTTCCAACCAACAATCAATAATAGTTTTCTGCATTTCTTCAATATTAGGATAAAAAAAGTAAATAAAGACAAAATAACTGTAATCTTGAAAATGCATTCTTAAAGGATGGTAAAATATGAAAGCAAGTTGGACACTCTATTTAAATGATATAAAAAATATCGAAAAAAATTGGGTAGCAGCTGTATTAATTAGCGGATTAATTCTCTTACCATCTCTATATGCATGGCTTAATATTGAAGCATCTATGAATCCCTATGGTCAAACAGATCAAATTCCGATAGCAATAGTAAATGAAGATAAAGGCGCCGTTGTACGTGACCAGTCCATTCATGCAGGAAATGACATTGTCGCTACATTAAAAGAAAATAAGTCAACGGATTGGCATTTTGTAAGTCGCGAAACGGCAATGAACAAACTTAAATATGGAGATTATTATTATGCTGCAATTATAGTGCCTTCAAACTTTTCAAAAAAATTAGGCTCAGTCATTAGCGACAATCCAGAAAAAGCTAATGTTGAATACTATGTAAATGAAAAACTTAACGCGATTGCCCCTAAAATTACGGAAAAAGGTGCAAGTATAATTGTCCAACAAATTAGTAATAATTTTCAATGAATTCCCATATGTTAATGGATAAAGTAATTGAATTGGCAAATCGATTAAGAACAATTCAAGAGGAAGCCGATATTAACAAAATTATCCAACTGCTCCAAAATGACCCTGAAGCAGAACGTGGCTTTTTTGCAGAACCAGTTGTATTGAAAGAATATAAATTATTTTCTATTCCGAACTATGGAACTGGAATGACACCATTTTATACAGTGCTCTCTCTATGGGTTGGTGGACTGCTATTGATCTCCTTATTATCCACCGATATACACTCAATTGAAGCTTTTTCAGGTAGAAGTATATATTTGGGTCGAATGTTCACGTTCATAACTATAGGATTTTTCCAAACAATAATTGTAACATTGGGGAATATTTTTTTACTCCCTGTAGAGATTAGTGAACCCTTTTGGTTTGTTCTGTTTGGGCTGTTATGCAGTGTTGTATTTATTGCGATTGTATACACCCTCGTATCAGTCTTCGGGAATGTTGGAAAGGCACTTTCGATTATCCTATTAGTACTACAAATTGCAGGTTCTGGTGGAACGTATCCGGTTGTGCTGCTTCCAAAATTTTTTCAAGTAATTAACCCTTTTCTACCTTTTACTTATGCGATTAGCCTTATGAGGGAAGCTGTCGGGGGCATTATTTGGGAAAAGGTAATATACGACATTTTATTCATCTTACTCTTCGGATTCATGGCACTTATTCTCGGCGGATTTTTAAAAGAAGCCATTAATAAACAGACAAATAAACTAAAGAAGAAATCAAAAGAATCAGGGTTGTTTCACTATGTTATTACAAAACTACCCTTTTTTAATATTCCTTTTGATACTAATCCTTCTTCTGAATATATTTTATTTTAAAGAACTTAATGCCAATAGTTAAAAACGCTAAAAATCTTCTTCATTTAACTTAGGATTTTCCAATTTTTAATTCTTGAATGTGTCTAAAAATCGATGAAATAAAATGATAACTTCGGCGGACAGAATCCGAAGTTATCTAATGTATTAAAGTTTAAATTGACTAATTAGTTTACTTAGTTCAACTGATAGTAGCTCTAATTTCTTTGCATTTTGTGATACTTCTTCCATTGAACTATTTGTTTGTTCCGTTGCAGCGGTAGTTTCTTCAATACCTGCAGCTGATTCTTCGGAAATGGCAGCTATCTCCTGGATTGACGCGTTCATCTCTTGGCTATTTTGAGCTAGGTTTGATAAATTGGATGAAATCATATTAATACTATTAACCATTTCATTAACGGATTGACTAATATCATTAAATGTTCCTTGAGTTAGTTTTATTTGTTCCGTTCCCATTTCAACCTCTTCATAGCCTGTTTTTAATGATTCAGTCACATTTACGATTTCACCTTGAATATTCATGACAATATTTGTAATATCACTTACTGATAAAGCTACTTGTTCTGCAAGCTGTCTTACTTCATCAGCTACAACTGCAAACCCTTTACCGTGTTCTCCAGCTCTTGCAGCTTCGATTGCAGCATTTAATGATAATAAGTTTGTTTGATCTGCAATGTTTTTAATTACAATAACTAATTTCGATATTTCCTTCGCTTGATCATTTAACGCATTAACTTTTTCAACTGATGTTCGAACAATTTGGTTAATTTTTAACATTTGACTTGTTGAGGATTCCATTAATGTACTACCTTGATCTGTCATAGCGATAACTTGTTTTGATGAATTATAAATCAGTTCACCATGTTCATTCGTTTCCTGTACTTTGGACACAAATGTTGTCATTGCCGAAGATAAGGAACTTGTATGATCTGCTTGTTTTTCCGAACCAGAGGCCAATTCTTCCATTGTAATCGAAACTTGTTGAGTTCCTTGTTTTACTTCGTATGCTGATTGAGTTAGCTCTTCACTATTACTTGAAATGATTTTAGAGTCTCCTGATATTTTTTCAATCATATCCCGCAATTTTATTTGTAATTCATTCATAGCATTTGCAAGTATACCCGTTTCGTCCTTTGACTTTATCTTTAATGGTTCTATACTTAAATCGGCATTCGCCAAATACCCCATCCGCTCTGTTACCATTTTAATTGGATTGGAAATTTTATTAGCAAACAACCAAATAATAATGAATCCAACTATTAGTGTAATAGCAAGTATCCACAAATTTGAACTTAAAATATCTTTTGCTGGTTTGTTAAAATCCAACATGTATGTTGAAGCAGCTACAGTCCATCCCCAATCAGAATTAGTTTTAACATATGCCACTTTATCTTCTATCCTATTTTCATCGCCATTTAGTGGGTAATCATAGTCAACAAATCCTCCACCTTCACTCCCCACGCGTATCATTTCTTGAATATATTTTAAGCCGTTAGAATCTTCTAAATCCCAATTGTTTGATCCCTCAATACTTGGATGTGCTACTGTAGTTCCCTGTTGGTCGACTATTAATATGTATCCATTCTCACCTAGATTTAAATTACTAGTAATTGGACGTTTCCCATCTTCATTCATTTCACCTAAAATGGAGACCTTTACTTTTTCCTGTGCTTCACTTAATGTCATATTTCCTTTTTGTACTTCTTCATTTAAAACTTCAATCATTGAAATCGTCATTTCAACACTATTTTTTAAATTTGTTTTCCCTAAATCATTTAAATTAGATTCACTTTTTGAATAACTAAATATGCAAAGAATAACCATTGGAACTATTAATATGGATGTAATATAGATGCATAGACATACCTCACTTAACTCACTAAAATAGAGATTACGAGAGGACGTGTCCGAACATGAGTCAAAAAAAGTATAATCAAGAGTTCAAACAAACTGTGGTTGAGCTTTATCGCTCAGGCACAGGGGTCAGCCAACTATCTAGCGAATATGGTGTATCAGAAGTAACGATTTATAAATGGATTAAACTACATTCTCCTATTGAAGGGACAAACGAGTTAACGGCAGCTGAAGTCGCTGCGATTCAAAAAGAAAACCTTCGATTGAAACAAGAGGTAGAAATTTTAAAAAAGGCTATGACCATATTCGCACAAAAATAGAAGACCAAGAGCTGATCGACCATATTACAAAAGAGAGCGAACATCACCCAGTACAGCTGATGTGTCGTGTTTTAAGAATGCCGAAAAGTACTTATTATCAATCTTTTAAGAAGAAGCCTAACAGTTATCATGTCGCCAATGAAAAGTTGCTAGAACGTATTCGAATCATCCATCAAGAAAGTGATGGTCGTTATGGAGCGCCCAAAATTTTTGCAATCTTAAAACGAGAAGGCTACACAGGTAGTATTGATCGTGTACAACGCATTATGAAACGAGCAGGCATTCGCTCGAACATCACAAAAAAGTACAAACCGGCGTCATCGAAAGCACCAGTTGAGGCGCGTGAAAACGTGTTGGAACAGGATTTCACAACCGAAACCATCAATCAAAAATGGGTGGCAGATATTACGTATATTCACACACTGCGCGACGGTTGGTGTTATTTGGCGTCGGTTTTAGATCTACACACCAAGAAAATTGTCGGCTATAAATTTGGTCGTAGAATGACTGTGGATCTGGTTTTAGACGCACTCGACAACGCTGTAGCAGATCAAAAGCCAGAACCTGGGCTAGTAGTTCACACGGATTTAGGTTCACAATATACAAGTGAAGATTTTCAAAAACGTTTAAAGCAGTATGAAATGGTTCCATCATTTAGCCGGAAGGGCTGTCCGTATGACAATGCGTGTATTGAGTCATTCCACGCTACATTGAAAAAAGAAGAAGTATATAGAACACGATATGATGGCTTTGAAACAGCCCGCATTGCCTTGTTTAAGTACATAGAGGGTTGGTACAATCGCAAGCGGATCCATGGAAGTATCGGCTATTTCACGCCCGATGCTTATGAAAAAATGTGCCGAGCAGCAGCGTAAGAACCAAGGGGATTTCGAATCAATTCCCACCCATTTTTTCTGGCGCAACTTCCTATAATTTCCGCTCTACATCCCGAGTAGGCGGTCAAAGGCTCTTTTCACTTTGACGGGCTACTCGGGATGTGGAACACTAAAAATGGATGTTGCGCAACAAAAAAGTTAAGCAAAGTGTGTCTGAAATCTTGACGTAGATCCACCTCATAAACCTCATCTAATCTCTCAAACAATTTTTGCATTCTATTAACCTCCTTTTATATTTAATATGTTCCCTCTATGAATTAGATTCATATGTTTGCATGATTTCTATTAATACTTCGTAAACAGCAGATGAATCCAAATTTCCTTTTCCTTTATTTCTCCCTAAATGAAAAAGTTGATGAGTGCTATCACTAACAATGGTAGAAATTTTGTTGTCCTCTGCTAGATTTCTATATAGATGAATATCTTTTGTCATATTAGCTAACGAAAATTTCACGTTATCAAATGATTGGTCAATAATATTAACTCCGAAAACGTCCATAGCTCGGGTTTGTCCACTGCCCTTTTGTAAAATGGATGCAAGCTTTTCCTTAGGGACTCCTGCTTTTTCACTAGTTAGGAATGCTTCACTTAGTAGAGAAATGACACCAGCAACAACCATTTTATGACATAGTTTTACTGTTTGACCTACACCACTATCCCCTAAATATTCAATATGTTTTCCTATTGCTTGTAGAACGGGAAGGATTTCTTCGAGCCTGTCTTTATTCCCTCCAACCATTATTGTCAGTGTTCCATTATTTGCACCATCTGGCCCACCACTTAACGGGCAATCGTAAAATTCAACGTCTTTCCCTTGAGCTATTTCATGTATTTGTCTCGTGATATTTACATCATTCGTGCTCATATCTAGTATGAAAGTGCTTTGGTTCATTCGATAAAGAACTCCTCGATCCTCATCTAAGATAATCTCTTTAACTAAATCCGGTGATGTTAAGGATAAAATTAGAAAATCTACCTGACTAGCTAATACTTCAGGTGTTGAAGCTGCGATGGCTCCTTCGTTTACTAAATTTGTCACTGCATCATCATTAATATCGTATACAATGACCTCGTAGTTATTTTTGATTAGATTTTTAGCCATTCCACTACCCATTAAACCGCAGCCAATTACTCCGACCGTTGCCATACATAGCCCTCCTATGCCCTAATGTAAACCGTCTTATATTCGGTCCAAAATTCTAAAGCAGTTGAGCCTTGTTCACGCGGGCCTAGACTCGAAGCCTTTTTCCCTCCAAAAGGATATTGATTTTCAAAATAGTTAGAAGGAATATTCACATGTGTGACACCTGTTTCGATATGTTTAACAAAGTGCATTGCTTTTGTTAAATCTTTTGTATAGATTGTGGAAGATAATCCAAATTCACTATCATTTGCTACTTCTAAAGCTTCTTCATAGGAATCTACTTCAATCACAGCAATGACTGGTGCAAAAATTTCTTCCTTAAATATTCTCATTTCTCGATTTACATTACTGAACACGGTTGGTACTATAAAATACCCTTTATCCAACCCATTCTCCGTTAATCTCTTTCCACCACATTCAAGGACAGCACCATCTTGAGTAGCGTGGTTCACATGCTCTAAATACAAATTCAGTTGATTTTCGTCGATGATTGGTCCATTATCGGATCTTTCATCAAAGCCATCTCCTATCGTTAAAGAATTTGCTGCATTCACTAATCTAGTAATCACCTCTTTTGAAATACTTCTAGGGACAATTAATCTACTTGTTCCGGTACAACGTTGTCCATTATCATAAAATCCGCTAATTACCACATTTTTTATGGTTTCATCCAAATCAACATCCTCAAGTATGATGGATGCATTTTTACCACCCATTTCAGCTTGCATTTTACCTCCACGATTCGTTACAGCTCTCCCCAGTGCCAAGCCCACTTCTGTTGATCCTGTAAAGGAAACAGCTTTAATTTTTGGATGATGTCCAATTGCGCCTCCTATTACTCCACCAGGCCCAGTTACCATATTTATTACTCCTTTAGGTACACCCGCTTTTTCAAATAACTCGATAATTTTTATACTAATTAAAGAAGTATTACTAGCAGGTTTAAAAACTACTGTATTTCCAGCAACAATTGCCGGAGCAATTTTCCAAATACCTATACCTAGAGGGAAATTATAAGGAGCAATTACGCCAACAACCCCTAAAGGTTCTCTTACTGTATAGCCAAAAATATGTGGGTCATTTGAAGGAATCGTTTCACCGGTTAAACGTGTTGCCTCGCCGCTAAATTGTTTCATCGCTTCGATTGTTTTCTGAACTTCACCTAAGGAATTTTTATATGTTTTCCCTACTTCTTTTGTAATGATTGTTGCAAGTTCTTCCTTTTGTTCCTCTAGTAAATTAATGAGTTTAAATAACACTTCCCCCGTTCTGGCACTGCAATTTTAGACCATGTTTTAAAAGCTTTCTCAGCAATTTCTATCGCGATTTCAACATCTCGTTGATCGGATTTTTGAAAATAACCTAGTATAGTGTCTGCATTGGCAGGATTAATACTTGGATAAACTTCACCTGATAATGCTTGAACCCATTCACCATCAATGTAATTAAAATATGTTTGAGTCATTCAAACGCCCCCCTTTTATATATTTTGAATAATTTTTTAATATTCAAAATATATAAAAATAAATGTGGTGAGTCACAAAAATATCCATTACTTTTTGTGACTCACCACATACAGTTGAGTTGCTATAACAATATCAACCCACTCTTTTTCATTATTCAAATCAATTTGTAAAATTGCTTCAATTTTTCTTAAACGATAATACAAGGTATTACCGTGAACATGTAACTCTTTTGCTGTTTCTTTATGGTTTTTATTTTTAGTTATAAAACAAAGCAACGTTTCTACTAATAACATGTCTGTTGTTAATAGCTTTCCAATCTTATCTTCAATGAAACTTTCAATTTTTTGAGGTTCAATTTCATGAAATAGCCTTTCCATTCCGAGTTTTGCATATTCAACAATATTTGACTGCTTTGTCATTTTAGCATAATTGATTGACTGGATTGCTTCATTATACGAAATAGAGATTTGGTGAATACTTGTTTTCCGTCCAATTCCAATAAGTATTTGTTCCTCCTCACCAGTAATAGTCTCTATCCTATTTATTAATTGATTTAGTTGATATCCTTTTACATCAGGAAGAACGACTATAAGTTGAAATGCATTTGTTACTATAAAGCTATTACTACATATGGTTTTTAGCATATTTGGAATTGGAGATACTGCCATGTAAGACCAGCTTTCGATACACGTCCTGTCACACCATGTTTTTTACATGCTATAGCTATGTGATGATCAATATGATTCCCTTTTACCCACGCATAAGCACCATGAATTTATCAATTCACGTGCCTTTTCTCTTCTTACGGACAAATAATCTTTATATCCCTCTATAATCCCATCGACAATACTTTCACTTAATTCTTTCGACAAGCGAAATTCCTTCATAGTCAAACTAATACTCCCTTCTACATATTTGGAAAATAAAAATTAAAATATGCTTTATTGTTAGTAAGTTAAGTAGATATAAAAGTGTTTTTAATTTAATTTTAGTAGATATTTTTCATTACTTTTAAAGTTTTCTTTTAAGTAATTTTCATTTATGGAGATCTAGTTGAGATTTAGGCATAAATTGAAAAAACTTCCGAATGTTATTCAGATGTTTTTACATTGGATGAATTCATAATATAAAGTTAGCGAATTAGTGTGACCCAGTATTACTTTCTCGCTTTTGGAATCATCACATTACAATTATTAGCTACTGGAAGTTAATGTGGCTCAAGTAAAGTGATGAATCGCTTCGCCTACTTTGTCTACAGCAAGAACAAAAGCGCTAGCGTGTCTTTATGTACGATCAAGGCATAACTATTTGCTTGGGTCAGTTTTTGCTTCAAACATTTCACCGTTAAAATCAGACACTCTAATGTAACTGGTTCTCCAGGTTTCTTATCACCATAAATTCTCCAATGATATACGCTGGTACTTCGTCAATTTGTTTACATTCTGTGCATACAAAATTAACCAGCTCAATTGGGTCATTTAATCCAAATGGATCGTCACTATCTAACCTAGCTAGTGAGTCTACTTGCATCTCTTCACTTTTTTTCTTCTTCGATTCCCTTAAGTTATAAAAAAATAAAACGCTTTGATCTCGTAAAAGTACGAAATAAAGCGTTTAAATTAAATGTGTTAAATAAATATCTCACTTGAATTTTTGTTATCTTCAATAAAATAATTATTCGAATGTAATAGGTGTATTTTGCAAGAGAAAAATACACAATAATGCAATAAAAAGTGCAGATAATTGCCAGCCAGCCTTCCATTAAATCATAGTTGTCTTGAAAGGGCATGAGTAACCCTGTAACTATCGCCTGTAAAAGTTAAAATATGTGCATGGTGGATAACTCTATCCACCAATGCTGCAGTTAGCCTTGCATCCACGAAGATACGATTCCATTGGCTAAACTCTAAATTTGAAGTAATGATTAAACTCTTTTGTTCATACCAGTCTGTGATTAACTGGAATAAAAGCTCTGCTCCTTCTTTGTTAAAAGGAACGTATCCCATTTCGTCTAGAACTATTAAATCTACTTTTTTGAATCTATTTCTAAATTGCTGTAGCTTTCCTTCTCTCCACATTCTTTCTAATGTATCCACTAATTCAGATACCCTATAAAATCTTACTTCGTAACCTTTTTTACAGGCCTCACGGCCAAGGCCAATTGCTAAATGTGATTTTCCAGTACCAGGTGCACCAACCAAAATTGCATTCTCATGTTTATCAATGAAATGTAATGCGGTTAATTCCTTCGCATCAATTTGAGGAGGAAATCTAATACTCTCATTCCAATGATATGATTCTAGTTCTTTCTTATTTGGAAAATGAGCCTTTTTGATTAAACGATCTGCTTTTGCTTCATCTCTTAACTGAAACTCTTTGTTAAATAGATCTTGAAGATATTGTGTTTCATTTTCAAAAGGAATCGTTTGATAGATATCCGCAACATATGCTAGACGTAATGATTTACACATTTTCTTTAATTCCGTATTCATTGCGCACCACTTCCTTTCAGATTATGAGATTGTAATGCATCATACTTAGCCCAATCTACATCATAAGGATGTGTGGAATTACCAGTTTCTCTTTCATTTTGTGCGCTTATTAATTCATAAAATCTTTCATTTATTTCAGTCATATCGTTTGTAGTAAGTAGACTGATTAACATATTTAAACGTTCTTTTCTAAGATGTAGATTATCAATATTTAAATATTCCCGTATACGTCCAGGAAGGTATGATGAGTATCTGGAGTAGCTTACTACTCTTGGTTTGTGTAACCAACTTTTTAATATTGATGACCAAGGAATTTTACGCCCCTTATTCATATACGGTCTGAAATCCGAGTATAAAATTTCTCCTAAAGGTGAAATAACTTTAAATTTATCCCAATATTTGATTAGGTGTAAGTGATTATAATTATATCCTTTCGGAATATGAACTTTCATTTGATCAATCGTTATATCGCCATACTTATTAGCTTTCACAGATTCTTTTTTAAAGACTGGATAGTCATCCTCAGGTAAAACTAATAGATATTCTATTTCTTCATTCAATAAATCTTGAATACTAATCTTTTTCTCATAATGCAAGCGAGTACGATCCTTGGTTAAATGCTCATTTAAAATATTTGCTAAATCCTCTAAGTTCTGAATAACAGGTGAAGGTGTAACGAAATTATAACGAACATAGCCAACCTTATTTTCAACGTTTCCCTTTTCGTTTCCGCTCCTTGGGTTACATACTTGGGCTTCAAATCCAAAGTAATTGGCAAATTGCAGAAACTCATCCGTAAACTGTGCTTCCTCATTTTTCCCCCGTGGTTTGATCACTGCTGCTTTCAAGTTGTCTATTCTTATTTTTCTCGGAACTCCACCCAACTGATTAAACATAGTTTTTAAACCGTACAAAAAGCATTCTTGATTTTCACCAGGTAATGGAACACAAAACCCTGTATTACTATAGGGGAGGGTCATTATTAAGCAATGGACATCAATAAATTTTCCATCTTTTACAGCCTCCGTTATTCCAAAGTCAACTTGTGCTTCGGCTGGTGGATGGTTTAATCGTTCAAAATTCTTGTCCCTACCATCATCGGGTCGATCCTTTCCTTCTTTCCAATCACTAATATAATAACAAACGGTCCGGTAGGACCCTTTGAATCCCATCTGTTGTAAGTCTGAAAATATTTTCTTATTATTTCTTCTCAGTTTTTTCTTTAATTTTTCATCTTCAAAAAGCCAATCAGAAACAATTTCTCCCCAATGTTCTTCATACATCATCCCACTTTTTGGAATAACCTTTTCTTCCGGTATACGCTCTTCATCTGCGTATTTTTTTGCTGTTCTCCAATTAATATTTAGTTCTTTAGAGATTCTATTAATAGAATGTGATTTTTGATTTCGTAAATGTTTGATATAATTAACTTCAGCCATTGCTAGCATTCCTTTCGACCTCCACTGAATTGATTCGACACCAATAACAGTAGGGAAATTTAGGAAGGCTGGCAAGGCTTTTTTTACACAAATTAAGTGCAAAGTTATGTACTAATTTCTTTCATAACTCTGCACTTCTATTTTGCAATAAACA